>NZ_JAUOPX010000004.1:0-164704 GCF_030547455.1 Motilimonas sp. 1_MG-2023
GAGCTTATCGAGGCTCCGGGCTTGTCCAACACCTGAATATGGGGTGTCGGCTTCGCGACACCTATTCTTGTATGTTAGGCATATGATAATTCGAAACCATCTTTCAATCTATAAAGTACTCTCATGCCACCTTTTTTAGTTTTCTCTTCATTAAACTCAAACATATCAGTTTTAAGCATCAATGATTTTAATGATTTATGTTCTGTACCTTTATGAAGTAGTGCGAGCTCGTCTGGAGCATGCTGTTTAACTAGAAGTCCAGCTGTATTCATTAAAACCCAACCATCTTCCCTTACAAGTTGGGTAGCAATTTCGGCTAGTAAAATAACTAAACGATCTTGTCTTAAAAAGGAGAGTAAATACTCTTTCTTACCTTCTTCTGAACATAGATACTCCGCAATTTTTTTTCTACCATCAGAAAGGCACTTAGCCAAAGCCTGAACATTTTTAATTTCAATACGTACTTTATCGGCTTGTTTATCAAGATCCCTTTCAACTTTTTTGCAGCTTTCAAAAAATTCTGGGTTAAGTTCAGGCAGAAGGTGGTGAACTAATTTATTTCTTTCAAATACTAATCTTGAAAGACTTTCTTTTTTTTCTTTATAGCTATCTTCATCAGTTTCAATTCTAAAATCAAATGACAAATGAGGTTCTTTTAATTCATCGGGCTCATTTAAAATATCTTTATTTTGTGGATTGCTATTTTCAACAAATTGCCCAACTAACTGACCCATTGTTTGCTTATTAATTGCTTCCTTTCTTGTCGATATAATTCCCTCAAGCTCACTTGAATATCCAGAGAACCGAGCATTCGCTACCATATATTTTAATAAGTATTCAAGCTGTTGGAAAAGGAGAATGTTTCTTCCAATCTTTCTTTGTACTTCTCTGACTAAATCATCTAAAGACATCTATGCTCCTATGCCTAACGCTTCACATCACCGGCAGAAAAAAGCAAAGCGAGGAACTAGCGACGCTTTTTAATGTCCGAGTGCATGTGATTGTTATACGGTACATTTACTATACTCTAAAGTTTGCTTTGGGATAAAAAATCACTCTGAAATTCTTCCGTTCTTAGGCATGATAATCAAACGGGCTGCTTCCAACCCCCCAAAACGTCACGCCAAGATATCTAGTATCACTATGAATTTTAGTGTAGTAAACGCCACCTTCGAGTAATTTATATCGATAGTTAGCAGTACCTATTTTCTCACCATCTGATGCTAATATTTGAGTGTTTCCATCCTCAAAATTTTGTAACTTTACAGGCGTCCCTTCAACTGGAGTATAGGTATCAATCCAAGTTGCAAATATTACTGCACTAACCGACTTCCAAGTAGTCTCCGATTTTGGCTCATAGTCTTCTATAAAACTCCACCATAAATTAGAGGTTTCAGGTGTTGGCCAATCAAGTTTAATTGCGAGGTCAAAAACCTCTATAGAATTTAACCATGCTTTTAATTGAACGCCTGTTCTGAAAGAGGCATTTGTCGAACTGACCGCATGTATCGCTGCTTTTCTTGAGTTAAACCCAGCTTGCATCAACATCGCAGCACTTCGATTTAAAGTCCCATTTTCTATAGCAGGAACTACCAGACCAACTTCATAATCATCTATTGTTGAACCATCACCGATAACATCTTCATTGGCTTGCGCACGAACTCTAATAGCCTCCAATCCCCAAGGTAAGCGGTAGATCAACCCGTCCTCTATAAATATTAGCGCTTCATTAATATCATTAAATTCATGATCTGTGAGATTTTCGCCTCTTAACCAAACTGTCAAAATATCTTTCCAGTCATCAGGTAAATCACGCGGTGTAAAAGGTGATATTTCAAAAACTAATTCAGCTAACTGTATTATTGTCTCTATCGCTAATTGTTGCTCATTGGTCGCTATATATATGTTTGCATTTACAAGTAATACGTTTGCTTGAGCGGATATAGCATCAAGCCTCTGGCCTGTATCCAGCCCAACCCCCGCAAGAAAATACCCTTTGCGCTGAAGAGTAGTTGTAACACTCCATATATGTTTAGCTCGTTGAACTAATACAGAATCAAATAAGCGTTTTAGCCCTTTTTGCTCTTCATCGTGACGACTCAACCTTCTTTGCCATAGTGAAGACTGAAGGATTACATCAAGTGCATTTGGTATATCAATTATTGAAACATCTTCCTCGCCTAGCATGCTTAGAAGAGCTGTATCCAGGCTTACGACATGCTTATTCCACTCAATTTCCTGTATCGCTGCCTGCTCTTCAGTTTCATTGGCAACATCAGGAAAGACCCATTTTTGAGTGTTGTTTAAAACATACTCAAGAAGCCCCTCAATATCTGAATTCCCTATATTCTGAGCCATTCGACTTACAAGAGTACTTACAAGAAGAGCCAAACCACTCTCCATATTTCGAGCATTAGTATCTTCTACTAGCCTACGCCACTGAGTCCGAAACCAATCATGTCTTTCAAATATTGGATAGAGGACTAATCCATGCGTATCAACAAAAGCTCTACCCGCTCGACCAATCACATTTTTAAATTCAGATGCATCTATTGTATTTCTATTACGTGTTAAGGAATAAATAATAACCGCAGTCGCAGATAGATTTAGACCCTGAGCAAGGGTGGGAGATGAAACTGTAACTTTCAAAACTCCTTCGCGTAACAGATTTTCCATTTCCTTCCTAAAAGGAGTTGGAAGAGCGCCATGATGAACAGCCACACCTATTTTTAGGCATTCAACAACTGGATGACCGTCACCTAGCCACTCTTCTCCTAACACTATTGCTAGATCTAGTTGTTGCAATGGAACAGTCAGCACTGAGCTGATAGCACCTCGCTTGTGCAAATCAATAATGTCTTTCGCAAAACTATTAACAGACCGTTTTTCTGGGCAATATATTAAGACTGTATGGTTATCCTGAACTAACCGCCAAGTAGCCGCCAAGGTTAATTCTTTTTTGTTTTTCGGAAACGGCGTGGTTCTTCTACCAACTGGCGGAATAAAGGGGTGAATATAATTAGGAATAAAAGGCTGCTCTTCACCAATAGAAAAGTTAATTCGTCCAGTATTTACTTGCCATACAATCTCGCCAAACCTTAGATCTGTAGGTCGCCATACAGATTTTATAGCACCGCCTTCCTTGTCCCGCCTCAACCAACCCACAAAATCTTCTAACTGATCGCCATCAGGTAATATAGCAGAAAGACAAACAATTCTTCTTTGCTCAGCATCCCCACGCTTTAATAAACGCTGAATTTGTACTTCATAACTTATCTCTCGCTCATTAAGACCAATCATATGTCCTTCATCTAAAACTACGAGCCCAATGTCATCTATTAATGAAGGGTCATTTCTTAAAGCAAAATCTAATTTTTCTGGAGTGCCAACTACTATGTCTTGAGATTTAATTACATTCTGCTCAAAGTCGCTTGTTCCAATACTGCCGTAAAGCGAAGAAACTGATTTACCTAGCGGTAGAAACGTTTTACGAAGTGATGCCTCTGTTTGAGCGGACAATGCCCTGAGCGGCGTAATAAATAGCACGCGCTTTCCTATAGCCAAACATCGAAGAATACATAATTCTGCGATGCGTGTTTTACCCGCGCTAGTTGGCAGTGAAACAACAAGATCGTCAAAATCACTAACTGCACGCCTAGCTCCGTCCAATTGGGATGGCCAAAGATCAATCTCAGCCTTATTTCTTTTGAATAGTGAAGCAATAAACAGCCAGCGTAGTAGTGTCCAATTCTCACTGTTTTCTTGATCAGGAGAGACAGGAATAGCCCTATGAAAGCTGGACTCCCAAAGATCACGAAATAGGTGCTTGGTTATTCTCAAAATCCACCATTGCGGCAACATGTTAAGCTCTGCACTAACAGATAGGCTATTTTCCAATCGATTAATAGCGGCCTCTAGCAGTACGGAGTTTCCTGTCTCTAGTGCAAATAGAAATTCATAAATTGCAGAATAATAGTTGTCTGTTATTGCTAAATCGATTACAGGCAGCTCAATTGATGCTATTCCAAATTCTTTTTGATCCTCTGACTCAAGTTGATCACTAAGCTGGTCAACTTCAAAGCCTAACTTTTCAGCGAGTGAATTATCAGTCCCAAGACCAGATGTTTTCCAATCTAGGACAGAAGCTTCAAGATCAGCAAACTGCCTTAACATGAGTAACGAAAGCATTTTCTCTATTCGACTCAAATTTTCATTTTCAATATTATGATTGAGTAATGAAAATGCTTTAGCCGAAAAACGCCCTAGGTGATAACTTGATGCCGCCAACACCTTATGAAAGCCACTTTCTGGATCATCAGAATTACCATTATGTATAACGTCAGTTATTGCTGTGGCGGATTTTTCAAATGCAGCACGGGCAAGATCAAAATCGCCATTTAATTCTGTGAGGCGAATTGCAAGAGATAACAGTGAATAACCGTAGGATAGGAGATCATAGCTAAGTTTAGCTGCAAAGTTTGGTGAACCATCAGGTAATTCACCATTAACCCAAATCATTGAACGAGCCAACCCCCGCTCAAGTAATCGCCCTCTGAAACCTGTAGCTATTGCCTGCCGAATGGCTTCTTCTATCTCCTCAATCGTCGAGGCCATCTAACACTCCCTGATAAACACTTGTAATAAGCTCTTGGTGATTGATAACTTGGAAACCAACAGAGGACTGTTTTATGTTGCCGATATAACCTTCAAAAGCTTCTTTTTGAAGTGTCTCAGGGTTCGATGAGGTAAAGGTGAAAAGTAAGTGCTCAACTTGACTATTAGCAATACCATCTACAAGCTGTGCTTTTTCTATAAAGTCTGCCAAATCTTGATTGCCTGTTTCTCTAAGCCTTTCTGCCACAAATTCGAGAGCATGTGGTGCAGGTAGACCCTCATCAAGATCAAGCTCATCCCTTGCTTTTTTTAAAACATCACGGCTTAGCGCTTGATTACTTTTAGCTTCAGCTTTGAGGAATTTTATTGTTTGATTTTCTTGGTTGATAAGCACCCCTATAACATCATCACCACGCATTGCCATATTGCGGTGATCCTTCCATCTCAACTTCTTAATTGGTACAGAAAAAACTGTTTTTTCATCAATATAATCTGTTGTGAGAATTTCGCCAATATCGCCAGAACGAATTTTTGTTACTTCGGGAAGTTTTATCCTGAGCTTTGCCGCAGCAGCAGGCTTACCTAGGCGCTCAAGGGTTCTAGCCATTGATAAAGGGTCAATGTAATAATTAGGCAATAGATTTATGAGCTCTTCAATGAGATTTTGAAATTCTGTCCCCTTAAGTTCTACTTTCTTAAATGAATGATGACCTTGGGAAATATCAGTAATTACTGACTTGTCAGTTATATTTAACAATATGCATCTCTCAATTTATTTAATCTGAACTATATCGCCTATAGTATCTAGTAAGGGTTGCAATGCTAGTTTGAAGTACCGTATAACGTCGCGCTTTGCGGCTGTTTTTTTGAGCGAAGCGAGAAAAACAGTCCGACAACAGTGCCTTGTTAGGCTTGTAGATTATTGAACTCTTCATTTGACCACCATTTAACACCAATAATACCTTCACGCTCTTTAAGTATACTATCTAGACAGCACTGCAATTCTGATATTCTTTTCTTTGTTGGGATGTTGCTTTTAAACCACCGCTTAAGCACTTCAGTATGCGGTTCTATGAAACATAAAAAGCCATTATCATATTCTTCATAGTGACCAACTCCGATCCACAAATCGAAGGTGATATTTTCAATCGGTATTACCCAGCCCCAGTCTTCAGGAAAAACCTCTCCTGTGGTTTCACCATGTTGATTTAGCTTGTCTACTAGAAATTCGCACAATCGCTGACCATAACAGCCAGGATTAATATTATCTTCTTCACCAATATATGGTGGAAAATCATCCGATCTAAATTCAACATGAGTAAGCATAGTGTTGAGAGCCTAACGCCCGCAACACCGGACGGATTTGAGATGGCTGCGGTTTTGCGGCCCTTTTGCAAAAACGAAGACAGCTTAAATACGGTCCGCGTGATTGCGATTGTTATAGCTTGCCACAAATATACGCATTTACCTGCATATAAATACTTGAATTTGCGCCAGACTCCCCATGAGTTAATTCTATTTCTTGAAACTCTGGGAATTGGTAATAAATAGTGTTAGCTCCCAAGCTATAGGCCTGAATTTTTAACCTTTTTATAGATTCTTGTTCATAGCCTAATTTAGCCACATCACTGATAACGCTAACGAATTCACAATCCGTTGGAGCGATTTCTAAGTACGAAACCTGAGTTTCATAAAAATTGTTACAACCAGTTAATGCGATTAACAGCGATATAGGTAAAATTTTCATGTGCTATAACAGCGTTTTATACGGAATGCCGTATAGATCCCGTACGCTACCGCACGAAAATCGTCATCCCGTAAAAAATAAATTAATAATATTCAGCCAGTTAAATGCTCTTTTGTTAACCGTAACAAGCAACACAGGGGTAAACAAAGCGAGCCTAGTATTTACCGAGACCAAATTTGGCCCCCGTAAAGGATTTGGCTGATTCATTTTGTGATTATATATCAAAGCTTTAGATGTAAGGTGTGAACAAAGCGAGACTTTTACAATTTATTTACCGCGCCAAAACTTGGCAAAATCAGCCAAACTCCATTGCACCTGTATAAATAAACAGTGAGCATAAAAGTGCAGGTCCTGCCTATCCATTATGCCGCTAGGCTTAAACATACAGCAATTTGGGACACTTTTTCTTTTTGCCACTCTGTCACCATGCTCTGAATTCACTATTTACTGTTAAGTAACGTTAGATGCATGAAACTAAACTTTTTACTATCACGACATTACTCCGTGCGTATAAGTGCTCAATTAGCTTCACTTGGTTTTTGGTGTTACTCGAAAATGCGTTGATCGTGTTGATCCCCTTGTTCATCGGCTACGCCATCGATGGTTTGTTACAAGGCGATTTTGCTGATTTTTATGTTCTGAGCGCCATCTTGGTACTGATTGTCGCGTTGGTGGTCGCAAGGTGAATTTACGACACCCGAGCGTTCGGCAAGATCCGCGTTAACCTTGGCTTGTCCGTTGCCGAAAAATTAGCACACTTGCTCATAAGTACCCGCAATGCGCGGCTGGATATGTCACGGGAGCTGGCAAAGAAAGCTAGGACATCCACCAATTTTCACCTTTTGTCAATGCAGCTATCTTGTTTCCTTTTTTTCAGTAGCTTACACATCAAAAATAAAGCAACGAACCGTAATATACAAGACGCATTTTTTGGCTAAACAGTTCGACTTGTTAGAAAATGCCGCCATCGAGTTTCGTATTTCCTTCATTTTGTTCCCTAACCACTCGCGAGCATGAATACAAGGCTGTATATTCTTGCTAATAACGTATCGCTGCCGGCTTCATTTGCGATTACTTTGCGTTTGGCTGATATCGGCATTAGTCGATTATCCTTTGCATTGAAAACTAATCCAGATGCTAGATTTATTATGCAGCCTCCTTCATTGGTATCGATGTGAACATAGCGCCCTTCAATACGGCTCTTATCAAAAACTTTCGAACCTCTTAGCATTAAACTCAATAACTGCGAGCGGACTTTTACCGTTTCAGGAATCGGAAGTTTTGCCATGGATATGTCAAGCGCGCACAGGAACTTCGCTATCTGAGCCTTGAATGGATGCTCGTCAAGTATTAGTCCGTTACATATCAGCGAGACTTGCTCCTTACTTTTTGCCATTTTTGCGATGAGTTCTGACTCCCTTACATCCCTAAATGTCGCTTCTATTTGCTCCCAATCTTCACGATATCCAAGCCCAGCAACGGAGGTGAATAAATCTATGTCGCGCATCACTTCAGAGAATACTATCGGGGCAAGTTCGCAAGGAGAGAGTATCTTGCCTTGTTGCATAAAGGTGATCTGTTCAAGCTCAACGGCCAGTGAAATACCAAGGTCGGAATAAGTTGAGCTTGTACCCGCAATACCGATTTCGCAACTAAGCCCCTCCTTTAACTTCAACATCGGGGTAGAGTCAGAATCGTAACTTCCACGCAACTGATAACTCCAGCCTCTACTGAGCAATAACGCCCGAAACTGATGCTGTCGAACATATAGACCGTCGATATTTAATGGGTTATGACCATCTGTTCTTGCCACATAGACTTCACGAAAAGCTTGCCTAAAGGGCTGAATGATTGCGTGACGCCAAACATAGTTACGCCAAGCCTCACACTCACTAGCAGAGGCCTGGAGCGGATGCCAGAGTGAAACAAGGGTATTACTGGGCAAGTTATCTAAGGTCGAGCCATCGGCCATCAGCAAAGTATTATCTTTAACTATCGCAGAGTAGGCTTTATCCCCTACTTCGAAAGACCAAATCAGGTTTGCGCTAATGCTGTTGATTAACTTGTGATTTATATAGTACTTATGCCATTCATCAATCGAAGTTATGAACCCCTCAATAAAGAAGGATTCAATTCTGCTTGTTTGTACTCGCAGCGTTTGTTTAATGCTAGCAAACTTCTTTTTGATGTCTTGATAGGCTTGTTGATTGTTATCGCCTTCAAGTTTTGGTGCCGCTTTAAGGGTTTTTCCATCGCCATTTTGCCATGATAGACGAGCAACCGCGGGCGGGTTAACCTCGATAATGGCGGTATAACCGCCAATTTGTGTCGTAAGCTTAGCCATTAATCTGTAAGGCCATAGTCAGGCACAAACCTACTTTCTAAGTCTTGAACGTTGGCTCCTTTTTTCTTGGCTGCGTCTTCCAGTCGTTTTTTTGCAAACTTGGCCGCACTGGCGGGATATTTTAACTGTCTGGCTAACTCACTCAGATAAACCAAACCTTGCTTACCATCTAGTTCACTTAACGCTTGTAGGCTGGCATTTCCAGCACTTGTTGAGATAGGCCCTTGGCAAGGCACTTTGGTATAACAAGTTAAAACTAATTGTTTAAATAATTCTGCATCATCTTCATGATGTTTAAGGGCCAAAATAGAGACAATCGCTTTTAGCTTGGTTTCATTATAAGTGCATATGCCTGATTTTTTAACCGCTTCAGATTCAGCCAACATGCTCAGTAGACGTCTTATCACTGTCAGTACACGGCTTTCGCTGAACATACCAAACACTTCATCTAGGGTTGCACTCCATTTTTTTGTCGACTTGGTTTTTGGGGCAAGATGGTAAATATCCTCTAAAGCTGCAACCACTGGAATTTCGCTTACGTTGGCATCCAGCCAAATTTTAATCTCTTTTCCCCAAGCATCTTCTAAAAAATAGATCCCTTCTGTTCGCTTCTCAGCTGCTAGGATTTGTTGGTAGTAATCTCTCGAGGCATTGCATTCGGCATTCATACGAAAACGTGCGCGGTACTCGCTGAGTGACAAAGAAAATGTAGGCGTTAGTGCTGAATTTCGTAAATGGCTGATGATTTCCGCCACGATAGTTTCTGTATTATCACTCGGGCAATAGTCTTCTTCTAATTCCAAGTTAATCGCATCAATAAGTTTTTTCTCATTTTCCACTGTGTTAGCTCCTTTCAACAACACTTAAACTGATGAAAATACGATGCCACTATCAGGCTTGCCTGCAGCAACTTTTTATCATCAACAATATATAAACCTCCTCTTATTTAATCAAATCAATATCGATTTAAATAACGTCATGACAACTCAATCCACAAACTTGAAAACAAACACCAAATGCGCCCAACAACTGCAGAGCCTAGTCTTTCAGAGAGCGCAGCGAACGATGTTGCTAGGCCTTGTTATGTGTATTCATCTGCTTCTTCATTTATATAAGTCTGTAGGCTTTTAACAGTATCGAAAATAATGCTTGATGGAAATTTATCTGGATACTGGTCAATTTTTCCATGCCAGACTAAATGCACACAAGCAAACCTACCATCATTAAGCTGAACTATGACATCATCATTTGCGTCGGTTTTAGCAGTTGCTACAGGCTTTAATTTCCAAAGAGGATGTTTAGGCCCAATTTCAGACTCCAGCTCCTTCTGTATGCCAGCTTTAACCTTTGCATTTTCACTTAAATGCCACCAAGGTTCTCTCCAATTAATTTCTTCGTTCATAGCTAGACTCTGAATGACACATTACGCGTTTTATACGAAATTCCGTATCGTTCCCGTACGCTAGCGCACGAAAATCGTCATCCCGCATAAAATAAATTAATAATATTCAGCCGGTTAAATGCTCTTTTGTTAACCGTAACAAGTAACACAGGGGTAAACAAAGCGAGCCTAGTATTTACCGAGACCAAATTTGGCCCCCGTAAAGGATTTGGCTGATTCATTTTGTGATTATATATCAAAGCTTTAGATATAAGGTGTGAACAAAGCGAGACTTTTACAATTTATTTACCGCGCCAAAACTTGGCAAAATCAGCCAAACTCCATTACACCTGCATAAATAAACAGCACAAAAAGCAGGCGGTAGGTCATAGCTAAACCTCCATTTATCAAGTCTATTAAAGCAAAGTTAGCCCTACTTGCTGATGGACCACTGAGTTTGCTCGATGATAAGACACCGATTCCGGTCGGCTGTCACAACCCTATCTCACGAGTGTCAGGTATGAATGATACTCGCGTCAACATCTGTTGTAATCGCGCACTAAAACCAACAACAATCTGCTACAAGTTGTTTTTTCCATTGGGCTCGTTCATTAATTTAGTTATAGTGAACTCAGATGTCTTGCCGTACTAACGGTGAAATAATGCTTTTGAACAGATAGTTAGCGATGCAGGATCAAGTATGAAAAAAGTAAAGAACGAAGCACAATTGCTGAAAAAAGCACTGGAAATTGGCCTTAAATACGCAGCCCAGCGCGGTTACGGTCAGTTAGATAAATATGTCACGCAAAAAGATAAAGTGGAGGTGGTTTATCGTTTGCTGGTACAAGATAAACAAATTACGCCGTTGCCTGCCGATAAAGAAGACAGCCAACAGCTTAAGCACAAGTTGATTATTTGGATCAGTAAGATGCTACCCGCTGATCACGAACTGCTCAAATAAACGTTACAAACAAGGGCGAATAAAGCCTTTATTTTCAGCCAATAACGTTTTCGCATCAGTGGCTGACAACTGAGCTAATAGCATCACAATGGCGGTTTTACAATGGCCGCCACATTGTAACAAGGCATCACTCGCCTGCTCTCTGCTGCATTCCGTTGCTGCCATCACAATGTTTTTTTGCCGTTCAACCAATTTGGCATTGGTTGCTTCTACATCCACCATTAAGTTGCCATAAACCTTGCCAATGCGGATCATTGCGCCGGTGGTGAGCATATTCAAAATCAGCTTTTGCGCTGTACCTGCTTTCATTCTTGATGAGCCAGTTACCACCTCTGGACCAACCACTGCGCATATTTCAATGTCAGCCAATTGTGCCATGGGGCAGTCTGGATTACAGGCCACGCTGATCACCGTTGCGCCTTGCGCTTTAGCATAATCCATCGCGCCCAGCACATAAGGGGTACGGCCACTTGCCGCAATGCCCACCAGCACGTCTTGGTCACTAAAATTAATCTGTTGTAAATCGATTCCGCCCTGCTCGCGATTATCTTCTGCGTTTTCCACTGCCGCTAAAATGGCTTGATGGCCACCCGCAATTAAACCCACCACTTGGCTTGGATCACTGCCAAAGGTTGGCGGACATTCACTGGCATCTAAAATGCCTAATCGTCCTGAGGTACCAGCGCCAACGTAGATCAACCGTCCTCCTTGTTGTAACGCGGCGGCGATCACATCCACACTATGACTAATAGCGGGTAAAGCAGCCTCAACAGCAAGAGGCACCTTTTGGTCTTGCGCGTTAATCACTTTTAGCATGTCTAATGTGCTTAAGGTATCAATGTGCTCACTGGCAGGGTTACGACTTTCAGTAACAAGATGATTCAATTTTATTTGCATGGATTGGGCCATCGCCTTTGCAGAATATTAAGGGTGAAGTAGAAAAAAGTAACCCGCAAAGCCGAGCCAACTGATCGCTAATAACAGCCAAGGTAATACGCTTTGTTTTGCCGTTGTTGGTTGTGTCGGCAATGTTTCATTACTTATGGTTGAGTTAGTCTGCTCTTGCTCAAGGGTTGATTTAGCTTGTTGTAGCTTACGCTTTTGCTTATCTAATTCGCGGGCTTTTTCTTTATTGCGCTTCTTATATTCTTCAATGCCCTTTTGAATGCCTTGTGCAATCAGTTTGGTCTGTTCTTTGGTCTGCCCCGGTTTTTGTGTGGCTTTTGCTACTTGCATTGCTTCGGCAACCACTTCTGGGGAAGGGTTATTTCGTTTTGCCATGTAAACTCCTTGGTTGGGGGTATTATCCAGAAGCCATGCGGGAACGCAAGATGCGCTTCCTCGGTTGTTAAAGCAAGTAAATGAACCAAGGCTAGGACTTTAAAAATGGTATCAACCTTATGATTACAGCGAAAGAGCAGGCTGCATAGTTAAAGATGTTACAGAAGATAATTTTTAAAATATTTTTAACTAAATTAAATCCGAAAAATTATTCGAAAACGTTGCATAAAAACTACATTCAATCGTGATTGATTGTCCATATTTGCGCCGAAGTGCTTGGCTTATTCAGTCCTAAAATATCGAAACTGATTATTAGCTCAGACCAATTTGCAAAATATAATGCTTAAGCTTAGGTGATCACCCCATATTATTTGCCTCCCTGACACAATTAACGACGCTAAATAAATATTCATCATTACACCATTAAGTGAAGTAAAAACAGCTAGTTAATGACTAAATTGAAAAAATTACAGCTTGCCAAAAGAAATTAAGTCATTAATATATCAAATCTAGTCACTGCGGCATCAAACCCACACTGGCTAGTACTTATTTTTTGAATTTATTGCTAACGAAAGGAGATCACATGAATAAGCCTATGCATAACACCGTGCAGATCTCTACTCGTCTATCCGCAGGTATCGTCCGTCACCAAGGCGATCGAGCAGGTAAAACAACACAATAAATTCACCACCTAATATATTTGAGGTCGTGGATAACACGGCCCATTTAGTCCCTTCTATTGTGAGCTGTTTTTTCCATTGACCTCTTTAACTAAAAAGAGGATACACCCATGGCTCAATCAATTTATTTAACCCTTGCTGATTTCTTTATTCAATTAGACACTAAACGAACCGTTAAAAAGCAGAAAAAAATTGAGGCTCTAAGCACGCAGCAACTGAGCGCTCATATTTTAAAAGACATTGGTCTTGAACATGAAGCTCATCAGCGTGTCAATCACGGTGCTGATTTTGATCGCGCATTACATCGAATAAAAACAAACACGTAAACTAAGCGCGCTACCCATTTGCTGGGTAGCGCGCCACTTTGTTCAACCCTCACTTGTTTAATAGGGTTAACTCCCACAATATTTCTCGCCATTATGATCACTTAATTTAGCGCTTCACTCACTTGATTCACCAGATAGACCAATCCCTTGTAGCTAATACCACTGTGCTCTGACAAGCCAATTTCACAAGTGCGGCTGTTGCTGACGCCAATGTGACAACCTTCAGGCACTTGCCCTTTTAGATCTGCCAGCGCAGCCGTATTGAGCTCAGGAAATAGCAAGCCTTTATCACCGGCAAAACCACAGCATTGCATATCAGGAGGCACGATTAAGTTGGTTGTACATTGCGCAGCAATACGCTGCATTGTCGTGGCTAAGCCGCGTTTATGCGTGCTACAAGTAATATGCAGCATAACGGGCTCATCAAGTGGTGTTAGGGTTAAGCGCGGCAACACAAATTGATCAATAAATTCAACTGAATCATAAATTTTCAAGGTGGAGGCGATGCCCGCATTAGCGGTCATTGCGCAAGGGCTGGTATCCATATAAATTGGATATTTACCATGCTCACTGGCAGTAAGCAGCGCGTGCTCAAGTTGGTGAGACTTTTGCCGGGCTAAGTTCATTCTGCCTTTACTTTGATAAGCCATACCACAACAAAGTTCGGTGGTGACTTCCGGCATAATCACTCTAAAACCTGCTTTATGTAATAACACAATGGTGGTTTCCATTAAGCTCAACTCGCCGTGCGCTGCCATGTCGGGATCTGGCCCCATCACACGGCTGCTACAACTTGGGAAATAAACCACGGTCGGTTGTTCCTGCTCAGGTTGCACGTGTAAATTAGCCGCCAAGTTTTGTATGACACTGAAATCCGGCGCGCTTACGGGGGCAAATTGACTCCATTTTATAAAACGATGGCCACTGGCGTGATTTAGCCCTTCCGTTAAACGTTTTAATCCGTCTCTGCCAATTAAACGACTGGTTAATTGAGCGAGGTCTAAGCCGTGCTTGGCTAAGTTGGTGACGCGACCAAAGTTCGCCGCACTCCACTTAGCAAGTTTGGAATGGCTCGCCAGTTGCTGACTACGTAATTGTTTAATTAGGGCGCCGGTATCAATGCCAACGGGGCAACTGTCGGCACATAAACCGGTGGCGGCGCAAGTATCAATGCCTTGATATTGAAAGGTATCGAGTAAAGGTTTTAAGGTTTTTTCACTTTCACCAAGATTACGCCGTTGCTGAATATGCCGCCATAAAACAATACGTTGGCGCGGAGTTAAGGTGAGATCTTTACTTGGGCAGTTGGGCTCACAAAAGCCACACTCTATACATTTGTCAATAATGGCATCGGCAGCTGGTAAGGTTTTTAGATTTTTTAAATGAATAAAAGGATCTTCACTGAGCACCACTCCTGGGCTGAGAATATTGTCAGGGTCTAACAACCCTTTAATTTCCCACATTAGCTCATAGGCTTTTTTGCCCCACTCTAGTTCGACAAACGGTGCCATGTTACGCCCCGTGCCGTGCTCGGCTTTTAACGATCCTTGGTGGTCTAAGGCAATGAGCTGCACTACCCTTTGCATAAAATTCTGGTAACGCTCTATTTGCGCTGGGCTATTAAAATCTTGAGTAAACACAAAGTGTAAATTGCCATCAAGGGCGTGACCAAAAATAATGGCTTCATGGTAGCCATATTCTGAAAATAATTGCTGCAGTTGGCGTGTGGCGCTGGCTAATTGCTCTACGGCCACTGCAATGTCTTCAATAATTACCGTGGTGCCTGTATCACGCACCGCGCCTACCGCTGGGAATAGCCCTTTGCGAATCGCCCAAAGTTGCTCGCAAGTAGCACGATCTTGAGTAAAAGCGATACTATCTATCGGTTTAAACTCAGCTAAAACCTCTGCCAACTGGCTTATTTGCTGGCTTAACATAAATTGATCATTCGCGCGGGTTTCTATCAACAACGCAGCATTGTTAATGTTTAACTGAGCAATAAAGGCTGGCATATCAGGTTTATCGGCAATGGCCTGTAAACTTGCACCATCCATGAGTTCAACCGCTGCCACGTTCATTTGCTTTAATTTGGCCACCGCCAAACAGGTGGTTTCAATGTTTTCAAACACCACTAAAGAGCTCGCTTTAAAGGGTTGCTCTGGCACGGTGTGATAGGTGATGTTTGAAATAAAGCCAAGCGTTCCTTCTGAGCCAATCATTAAGTGCATCAAAATATCAATAGGGTCGGTAAAATCGACCAAGGCATTAATACTGTAACCCGTGGTATTTTTAAGGCGAAACTTATGCTTGATCAACGTGGCTAATTGCGCGTCATTTTTGGTTTGAATCGCTAATTGCGCCAACTCATGTAGCAGATGTTTATGGCTAATCCTAAAATCGTGCTTACTTTGCTCATCAGCCGTATCCAATATCGTCCCATCGGCTAAAATAAGTCGCATCGCTTTTAAGGTACTGTACGAGTTTTGCGCCGTGCCACAACACATGCCACTGGAGTTATTGGCCGCAATCCCACCAATTTTACAGCTATTAATGGAAGCCGGATCAGGACCGATTTTGCGCTGTAATGGCGCTAAAATTTGGTTGACCCGCGCGCCAATAAGGCCTGGTTGCACGCGAATTAACTCGCCGTCATTGAGTATTTCATGATTGCGCCAACTGTTGGTTAATTTGATTAAAATAGAGTCGGTAATCGCTTGGCCCGATAAACTCGTGCCGGCAGCGCGAAAGGTGACAGGCAAAGCAAATTCAGCCGCCAGTTGTAATACGCGGCTCACTTCGGTTTCATTATCAAGTAATAATACCGCTTTGGGCACCAACCGATAACAGCTAGCATCGGTCCCGTAAGCTAATGTGCGCAAAGGGTCAAGAATCACCCTGCTCTCAGAGACAAATTTTCTTAATTGTTCGCAGAACTGTTGCAACACGTCCAAATTAACCACCACTAACGAATGAATATCATTGATAACATTCACTAAAAGCGATGTTCTGTCACAACACAAGTGTTAATCGGTGATAGCGCTTACAAGCTCACAAATTTATCAGATTGGAGGCTATCGAAATGGTAGTTAGTGCTGCCATTTCTGACGCATATTTTTGATCGTGTCAGCCGGCACATCATGAATATTTTCATACTGCCCTTTACAAACCTTTACCTCTAATGGGATCTTAAGGGAGCGTGCTAAGTCAACGTAAGGTTGCATTTCCCAGTGTTCAATAAACGTATTAGCAACGACAACAGAGTGACCCGCTAATAAATACTCACGCGTCTTATCTAGACACCACCGATGTGCTGCTGGTAATAAACTTGGCTCAAAACAATAAATGCCCTGCTCGTTAACAAAATATTGATCAGCTTCTAAATGAACGCCATCAAGGGTTTGCGCTAAAGTAGATTTACCACTACCAGGTAAGCCTCTAATTAATGTTAGTTGTTTAGGCATAGAGTAATCACTGAATATTATTTTAATTGGTTTTAGCTTAGTTGCTGTTGAATACATGCTCACGAACAATCAATTGTGCCTAATAGTCATATTCAACCATTTTGCCTACACTTAATTAACTGGGCAAAAAGGGCAGGCTTATGGTGTTAATAAAATATATGTATCGTTATAGCATGCTCATTTTACTGCTTTGCACTTTCAGTGGCACCAGTTATGGCAAAGAAACCATCACTTGGCTGGAATATGACCTTCCCCCCGGTTTTATTGCTACTGGCCCTAATAAAGGGATGGGATTTGCCAACCAGTCTGTTAATTGGTTTCAACAATATATGCCGCAATGGCGTCATGTAAATAAACAAGGAACTATCCCAAGATTGTTAACGATGGCGCAAACTAAACAGTTAGTGTGCAGCTCGATGTTAAAAAATAAATCGCGTGAAAAGGATCTTTATTTTTCACAACCACTGCAAATACTTTCCCCCCATCGGCTCTATTTTTTAGCTCGGAATAAGGCGCAATTGGAAGCAAAACTGGAACAACCTTTAGAGCAACCTATTAGTCTAGAAACGGTTATGAAGCACTTAGATGAGCTGGTATTTGCCATCGCAGCAGGACGCAGCTATGGTGCTAATCGCGATAAAATACTCGATCAGTATCACGATAAAATGCATGTTTCTACTCAGTACAAACTCAGCTCTCAATTCGTTAATAGACTGCTGGCGGGTCGGGTAGACTTTATTATTGAATATTCTTGGATAATTTCCTACGAACAAGCTCAGCAAGGTTTTGCTAAAGATGAGCTTGCCTCTGTGGCCATTACTGAATCGGCTCCAATGATTAAGGTTTATATAGCTTGTTCAAAAACGCCAGCAGGGAAAGCCGTGATTGAAGCCATCAATAACATTCAAGCTACCCATACTGATAATCCACTGCAAGCGTTTGTGAAACAGTGGGACAACACTGTTAATTGATAAGTTAAAACTGCCAACGTAGCAATGGCTCTTCGGGCGTGATTCCTTGCTTACCTAATCTATCTATGGCATCAACTTGCCACCATTGTTGTGGCAACACCAATGAGCGTAAAGGATGTTTATCCGTAAGCGTTTGCGTTGAGAGTATCATGACATTAGGCTCACTAAGGGCTTGTGCAAATGCGATTTTATCAGCGTCGGTCCAGGCTAATGCAGGCTTAAATTGACGATGTAACACGTATAGCTGTAACCCTGCGGCTAAGTCTTCAAGCTCGGGTGACAGTAGCACGACAGCGTCAAGTTGCTGCTGCTTGACATAGGCTTGCTGTGATAAACGTAACGCTTTAATTTGATTTAGTAAATTAGCTTCATTTTGCGCTATAACTGGCGCGAGTTCGGGCCAAATTTGCTGAAAATCATGGCTTACTATTTGGGTCATCGCAACCAAATTAGCACTATTTAGCCAGACATAAGGTGATACGCCTTGCTCGGTGCGCTGAAACATCACACTTTTGCCGTTTGGCCGCAGGGCTTGCGCGGCATCCACTTCAATAATGCTGATATTATGCTCTCGCATCGCCAAATAAAGCGGGTCGCTGGCCCATACCGAACCGAGTGTCACGGCCACTTGCACAGATTTGGCCTTTGCAGCCATGTTAATGCCATGCTGTTTAAACCAGTTAGGCATACGGGTTAAACCATAACGCGCGGGTGCCAGATAGTCTGACAGTAATGGCGTATTGACGGTGAGAGCCTGACTTAACATGAATGTAACTGGGGTCGTTGTTACTATGTTTGCATTATCAGCCATCGCAGGTTTGGCTAAACCAAGTACGCTCAGCAGCATAATGGCAACACATGGCAACTTGACGAAATAAAGATTAGACAGCACTACCGCGCTCCTTAAAAATAATTTGATACAAACAAGCAATCAGAAAAAAAGTGGCTGAAACCATAATGATGGCCGCACCAGATGGCACCGGTAGTTTCAGCTCCATTGGCAACCAAGTGCCCAATAAACAACTCACGGTCGCAAGCACGGCAGACCAACGGACAAAGCTGCTCATATTAGGCGTAAATAAACGAGCCGTTGCACCGGGAATCAACAACAACGCGCCCACCAGCACGGCACCAATCATTTTCACCGCAGCAATAGTGATTAAAGTGATCATGATGACAAATAGATAATCGAAAAATGTAGCAGGCACACCTCGCATTTTAGCGATGTCAGGGCTGATACTACTCAACAAAATACGGTTAAACGTTGGCAGTAAACAAGCCAGAATCACCACACAGCTGATCAACAATAGCCATAGGTCTTGATCCGTCACCGTTAGAATCGAACCAAACAGCACATTCTCTAAAATATGCACGTTTACCTTACGCGCAACAAAGGTCAACATCGCCGCCCCAACGGCCAAGGCCAACGCCAAAAACACCCCTACTAAGGTGTCATAAGGCACTTGGGTTCGGCTACGGACAAAGTGCAGCAATAGAGCAAAGACCATACAGAAGGTGAACAGTCCAATCAGTGGACTTTGCACTGGCTCGCCTAACAAAATCCCAAGGGCAATACCGGTTAATGCGCCATGGCCCACCGCTTCAGAAAAAAAAGCCAAGCGTTTAGCTATCACTAATGTGCCTAAACCACCTAAAATAGGCCCTAAAATAAGCGCTGCTAATAATGCATTAATCAAAAAACCATAGCTAAAACTTTCACTTAACCAACCTTGCTCGGCCGCATAAGCCGCGCCATCTCGAATACTTTGGATCACGCCATCGCCCTTATTTGATGGTTAGACTGATGCTGACTAAGCTGGCATAAGCTCACAAAGTTAGTCGGCTGCGCTTTAGGTAACACTTGGTCTACGCTACCACTGGTTAGCAAGGTTTTATTTATAACATGCACCTGATTAGCGATACGTTTGATTGCGTTTAAGTCGTGATGTACCGCCACAACGGTGGCACCTTTGGTGACTAATTCTTTGATTAAAAATTCAATTAAGCTTATCCCTTGCTCATCCATGCCATTGGCGGGCTCATCCAGCATAATGAGATCCGGCGCATCCAATAAGGCTTGAGCGAATAACACCCGCTGTTGCTCACCGCCCGATAAACGGCCCATTTTACGCTCTGCTTTTTCAACCATGCCCAGCACACCAAGCTGGTCTTTTATCCGCTTGATGGTTTTCGCTTTGCGGCGCCAAAATAGTGGGATTTGACTTTGGTTAAGTAACATAAAGTCCATCACGGTTAACGGCAGACTGGGTTCAAAACTGGCTTTTTGCGGCACGTAAGCAACCCGGCCACGGCCGTTAGGCCAATCAAGATGAATGCGCCCAGTGAATGGGGTTAAGCCCAGCATTGAACGCAATAAAGACGTTTTACCTCCCCCATTTGGTCCCATTACCACATGACATTGACCGGCAGCTAAAGTATGGGTGATCGGGCCTAATATTTGCGCGCCGTGCTCGCCATAACTTAAACATACATTTTGCAGTTGAATTTGTGGCCCAGTGATTTTTATATTCATCATATCTGAAATGCACATTTTTCAGTTGAATTAGCGTTCCGTTCGTTTATTTGCATTATTGAACGGCCTCTTTTTGGGCAGACGCATTGGCGTAATGGATGGCTTCGATTAGGGTATTAATGTTACTTTGCATCTCAAGCATTACCTTTTCTGGCTCATAGTCACCATGGGTCATGTGGGAAAAGCGGAACAGCTTTACACCTGTCGCTTGCTCAATGGTGGTCACAAATCGGTTAGGCATGTCGAGTTCATAAAACAGCACATCTATGCCACTGCTGCGAATTTGATTAATAGTATCTTGTAGCTGGCTGGCACTTGGGGCCACGCCATGAGCTGGCTCAATCACTGCGGGTGCGTCAATACCGAATTCTTGCAATAAATATCCGTATGCATCATGAGTGGTTGCCACCTTGATAGTTTGCATATCAACTTGCGCAAGCGCTTGCATGGCTTGGTATTTCATGGTTCTTAGCTGTTGGCCATAATGACGCGCATTTTGCCGATACAAACTGGCGTTACTTGGATAAAATGCCGCCAGTTGGTTAGCAATTTCATAAACTTGCGTCATGGTGGCACTTAGCCCCATAAAAGTGTGTGGGTTTACCGCCCCCTGCCCCACACTTTGCCCTCTGGCAGATAATAAAGGCACACTGGCATTCGCATCGATCACCAATAGATCACTACGCTGAGCGGCTTTTATCACCTTGAGAGCAAAGTCATCATGACCGATACCGTTAACCACAATGACATCCATTTTTTGCACACGGGCAAGATCTTCTGGCTGCGGTTGATAGTTGTGGGGATTAAAGCCCGCAACCACGAGAGGCAATACCTCAGCGGTGTCCCCAACAATGGCGCTAACATAGCTGTAATAGGGTTGTAAGGTAATACCTATAGTTGGTTTGTCTTTAGCTATTGCACCATTTGAATGAAGTAGCAAACTAAACCAAAACAGTAGACATAAATAGATTTGTTTCATGTAATTTCCTTGTGACCAAATAACAGGTTACTTTGTGGCTCGGGGACCCATAACCTGTTGCCAACCTTGCTTGATAAGCAGGTTGTCATTAATTACGACATTAATGTAAGAGGACGCAGATTTAGCTTTAATATCGGCCTCTTCATGGCCATGGCCGATGTTGCCACGAAACCATATTTGTGACGGCGTGGCTGATACATTCAGTAAATATTGTGGGTATGTTTGTGCTGACAGGCTGATCCCCTGATAAACCCCAGGGCTAATTTGCTGCCATTGGTGCTGTCCTTTATCAAGCCAACCTTTGTCGCGGACAAAAGGACTTAGCCACATGGCTTCAAGCTGCGCAATAGACGGCCAGTGCACAGCGGAGCCAGACGCTGACGCAGCTTTAAGTAGCTGAATTTCCATGTCCGCCAAGCGTAACTCAGACACCATGGCGTTGATGTTAGGATCTAACTGATTAACATCAACTTCATGGCTGGCTAATGCTCTGCCCTGTTGCTGAGCTTGATGAAAAGGCAGCAGCCCAGCCCCAATTACAACTAGCAGCGTAATGACCAAAGCAACCCAGCGCATTTCACGCACGCCATTAGCGGCATGAATAACTTGCTGCACACTCATTTTTCACTGATCTCACTGCCATCACGTTCAACGGGCATCTCATGGCCAGCATCAAACACCACGTAAAAATCCCCTTGCGGTCGCGGCAGCTGTACCCGTGACTGCGCATCGGTGCGCGCCATCGCAATCACATTATCACTGTAGTCGTATACCTTGACGTCATAGTCCACGGCGCCGCTACCATCGCTGTATCCCGCTTCACAAATTAAGGCTTGCTGCTGATACCAACAAGCCATTAACGGAAAATGCGCCCAAGTAGGTGTGGTAAATAATGCTGTAAAAGCCACAGCAAAAGCCGACAAGTTGATCTGGGGGTGCTTAACACCTTTGCTAAATAACATGATCTTCTCTTCTCACTAAGGCAGAACGGCTTCAAAAGTTAAATGCAACGTTGCACCCGACTCGTCTGCCAATGGGTTGCCTTCCAGCGGGCCTTTATGGCTGGCTTTAAAGATGTAGCGGCCTGCATTCACTGGAGTAAAAGTCACTTTACCTTGCTCATCACTGGTCACCTCAATTTGCTCTTGGCTATTACGGTATAAGGTACCATCTCGGGTGATCTCGGCTTTTACGCCGCTTTTTGGTTGACCTTGGTAATAAAGTTGAAAAGTCACGGGCGATCCCGCAACAATGTCCGCCGGATGCGTAATGGGTTTTAACTCTAAATACTGACCTTGCAACTTAAAGGCATCAGTGGTCGGTTTGCCCACAGTAATGTAGGTTTCAACTCGGCTGACCGATAGCATGGTAGTGATATCTCGTGCATTACTCGGCAGTAATTGCAAGCGACTGACTTTATCTGCGCGTAGCCATTTCTCCGTGTCACGCTTACCGGCTTTGTAACGGGTGTAATAGACAGGCTCACTATTCACCGTTACTTTATGGGTACCCGTTTCAACAAAATGAAAGTCGAATACCGAGCGGCGTTTACCACGACTCACATGATCAGGGCGCAACACCTGGCCCGTTGGCAAAATGATACTGGCTGACTCGGCACTGGCAGGTTTATCCATTACAAACGTGCCATGTGAGGCTGTCACATCAAAGGTGATCCACTCACCGTCCGATTTAGAGACATTGAAGTGAGAAGGCAAGATCCAGCGCGGATGCGCCTGAGCTAAACCGCTGGCGAGTAACCCCGAAATAACAAAACTAGCGATGGCTAGTTGGCTAACACTCTGTTTAAAAATCATAACAAGTTCCTATTTCTTTAATCGTTAAAATTAACTAGCAACGATAAGCTTGGTTAGGGCTGATAAATCAGGCTGATAAGCCCTGTTTCAGCAGTAGGATCTAACACTTTGACGACCCCTTGTTCGCCAAGATGTATGGGTTGCTTGAGGTAGTTGCGACCGCCGTGCTCACGGACGACTTCAATATGAACCGTGTAGTCACCTGCGGGAATTTTTTGCTCATGATCATCGACTAATGACCAGTCAAATTTATAACTGCCCGCGGGTTTAGTGGCGCCTGTTACGCCATCTATCCACGGCTGTTGGTAACGGCCAATTTTTCGCCACCAGCTACGTAAATCTTTATGCCATTCGTCTTTGCCGAGCCACAACGTCACCGTGCGCACCACTTCGCGATCTGCATTTTCAATCCAAACGGCCACATAAGGTCGGTTATATTGACTGGTTTTAATGTCAGGCAAGGCTAACTCAAAGGTTAACTTAGCCGCTGCCGGCACCGTTGTAGCAGAGCCAACACTGGGCCAGCCCAGCGCAAAAACTAAACAGGCGATGACGCCAAGCTGACGTTTAATACCATTAGGTGAAGTAAAATTATTCATTGCTATCCTTGTACCAACTCCGATTAGGGAACTGCGATCCAATAGAGTAAAAAAGTCGCTAAACTGCCCCAACCACACCATTTCAGTCCAGCTATGAAGCTTTTCTTTTTTGGCACTAACAAACACACACCGGTTAGGACAAAACCCAGCATTAATAACGCACTAATGTCGATAAATAGCTGCCAAATTGCACCGCTATTTCGACCTTTGTGTAAATCGTTTAGCACTGCTATTAAGCCAAAACGCTGCTCTTCCACTTCTCCTTGACCAGTTAACATATCGATAAACACCGAGGCGCTATAACCCGGTCCTTTGAAGCTAAAGCTAATTTCACCCGCCACTAGCTCATCGCCATCACGATCGCGGTACAACTCGTAGCCCGACACTTGGCCCGATAGCCCGCCATGGCTTTTGACAAACTCAACTAATGCCAATTGGTTTGGCGTGTCTGCTTGATCGTTACTTCGTAATAAAGCGGCTGGCACAGTGAATTCAACCAACCGCACAGCGGGCGTATCACTAACAAACCAAGCTGCACGATTTAATGTGATACCCGTCACCACAAAAAACAGCACCACCATTAATAACGCCATCGAAATATAGATATGTAAAACCCGTGCCCAAGACTGAACACTTTTATTTTTCAACATGATAATTGTATTTTCAGTACCAAAAGCGGTGCACTAATGAAATGCAGGCAAAGGCGAGCCTTGCCTGCTATTGTTGTATGCCTTAGTAGCGGATCATCACAGATGCATTAAGGTTGCGCCCTTCGCCGACTGCCGTACCAGATTGACCGCCACCTTTCAGGTAGTCTGTGTCTAGTAAGTTCTCAACATTAACGCGCATTATCACGTCTAGGTTTTCATCGTAATTAAGGGTATGAGACACGCCTAAGTCAAAACGGGTGTAAGCGTCTTTCTTATAGGTGTTTTGTTCATCGCCGTATCGCGCGCCTTGATAAATTGCGCCAAGGTTTACGTCTGTTCCTTGCTCAAACGAATAGCGAGCCCACAAGCTACCTGATAGTTCAGGTACATCTGTAGGGCGGTTACCATTAATGCTGGCATCAAATTTATCTTTAATTTCAGCGTCTAACGCCATCATCGATGCATTTAATGACAGTGCATTACTGATGTAACCTGTGGCGGCAAACTCAATACCTCGATGCACTTGTTCACCCGCTTGTGTGGTTTCTATTTGGCCATTAGGGGCATCTTGGCTAATCAGGATGTTTTCTTGGCTGATATCAAACAAAGCACCCGACAGGTACAAGCGGTTATCCAATAATTCCCATTTGGTTCCCAGCTCTAGTAGCTTGCCTTTGATAGGGTCGAGCTCCATGCCATTGTTAACATCACGAGGGTTATCAATCGGGTTTTTTGGCTCAAAGCTTTCTGAGTAGGTGAAGTAAATTGAGCTATTCACATTGGGATGTAAGATCACCGCCGCTTTAGGCAAAATATTGCTAAACGAGTCGGTTTTAGTTTCTTCACGATCAAAACGCACACCCGCAAGCACTTGCCAATATTGGTTGATGGTCGCTAAATCTTGTAAATAAATACCGTATGAGTCGGTTTTGGTTGCATCGGATTTTTTGCCATTTTGATAGTTCAAACCATCCGGTTTAGCAAGAGGCTGACCCACAGTCCCCGTTAGGCCTTTAATTTGTTGTATTTGTCTGACGTAGTAATACTTTAACCAATTTGCGCCAACTAGAAGTTGGTGGTCCATTCCCATGGCTGTTACGTGACCCGTTAAATCAACGTATGCCGTGTCAAAGCGCCAGTTGTCCCAGCGATCGTAACCACGATATTTAAATTGCCCGGTTGCCGGATCGTAAGACTTTGCGTCTGAGAAGCTTTCAACGTCGCGACGCTCAAAATCCTGATGGTTATATGCCACGCTGAGGTTCCAGTTTTCTGATAACGCAGCATTGATGTCAAAACCAATGTTTTCAACATCGTTTTCAATTTTAGACCACTGCGCATCCCAGATATGCTTGTTGCCCAATACGGCTTTGCCATCTTGAATGTAGGCACCAGAATCGACACTGCCATGATCATTGGTGCGATCGTAATGCATCGACAGCAGTACTTTATCGTTTAAGTCATAGTCCAAAAATAGCCCACCAACAAAACGCTCTGTTGAAGGGGTGCTACCATCGGTATAGCGACGCCAGTTATCATAACTTTGCTTAGCGAGCACAGTGCGGCCACGCAAAGTTTGCGCTTGGTTTAACGAGCCGCTGACATCAAGCACACTGCGAAAAGCATTATTTGCCCCCACGTCTTGAGAAAAATTAACCAAGGTGTCATGAGTTGGCTTTTTTGACACCATGTTAACTAAGCCGCCCGGAGCCGATTTACCATACAATAAGCCAGAGGGTCCTTTTAGTACTTCTATACGTTCAAGTAATTCAATAGGCTGACGATAGTGTGACCAATGCTGCTTACCATCACGTAAAAAGCTGCTACTGCTGCTTAATTCAAAACCACGTAAGGAAAATCGTTCACGGTTACGGCTATCACCACCAGCGGATATACTGGCGTCATTTTCTAACACATCACCCAACGTACTCGCCCGTTGCTCATCGATAATTTGCTCATCAATTACATTCACTTGTCCTGGCGTTTCTAACTGCGTGGTTTCCATACGCATTGACGTTGAATTAGTATCCACTTTATAACTTGAGTGTTGACCAACCACGACCATGGCATTATCGTCGTTACTCGTCGTTTGAGCCAAAACAAAAGAAGGGGTTAAGATGGCCGCAATAATCAAACTGAGCGGGCTTTTTGCAAACATATTCCGTTATCTCCGAAAACAACTTATGCTACTTGCCCCGAAATTCTTCATCAGCAAGTAACTAATTTAGGAGCCACCTGAGGTGACTAACGCTTTAAGGAATGGGAATATAACTGATAACCATTTTCATTTGCATTTAATTTACAATCTTTGCATTTGCCTACTGTGGCAGCTCAAACCGGTAACCCACTCCTCTCACTGTTTTGATCAATGCCATGTTAAGCCCTGTCTTAATCATTTTTTTACGAATATTACTTATGTGCACATCAAGGTTGCGATCAAATGGGCTGTATTCGCGCTGCAACACACCTTCTTGCAGCTCTATTTTAGAAACCGCATCTCCCTTTCGGGCAAATAAATAGTTCAGTAGCTCCATTTCTGTGTTAGTCAAAGGAAGGCGTTTCAAGCGTTGATTAAATTGCATATCGTCTGATTTTAACGGTTTACGCTGCTGCTCGATGCTAACACGACGTAACATGGCGTACACACAGGCCAACAATTCACTACTGTTGTCCGATTTAGTCACGCAGATGTCTACACCATGACGATAAGCTTTCGTTCGTTGCTCTGCACTAAAACACGCCAACAAACCGATGATGGGCATATCAAAACGCTGCCTTGCTCGCTGAATAAACGCACGTCCTTGCGCTGCGGGTAAATTAATGTCACTGATGACCAAGTCAACCATTTGACTACTAAGATACGCAAGGGCTTTTTCGGGACACGCTATCACTTGGCATTCATAGCCTGCCTGAGAGAGTTGTATTTTGTTGCGTGTACAAGCTTTGACATCGGGGTCAACAATAAGGATACGGGACATGAAAAACAATATGTAATGAGAATTGTTTTTATTGTATTTAAGTTTAACCTTGAGCGCTAGCCCAAGGCTTTCCTTTAGGCCTAACTTGATGTAGGTTTGAGTTTTTGCTGCCTTACTTGTTCTAAAGCATCGCAGAGGGCATTAACCCCTAAAATAGAGCGCGGCGTCGCACGGTGCAGCCAATCGGCATTTAAAGTAAAAATGGCCTCATTGGCCACAGCAGGAATACCGCGCCATTGTTGCCAATTAATGGTCTGTTTTTGCCCCACTTCATCGGTCATGACAATAGCTTGTGGCGCTACCGATAATACACTTTCGGTGCTGATCACTGGATATTGCGCAGGATTATCATAAAAAGGGTTTTCACCGCCACACACTTCAATATATTGCTGCACCCAGCTGCCTTTTGCTACGGTGCGAAGCGGATTAGGCCATAGCTGATAAAACACCGTCACTTTCGGCGCATCGCTATATTTTGCCTGTGCTAGTTGCAACTGTTTAAGGTAATCGTTCGCAACTTGCTTGGCTTTTTCTTGTGCGCCGGTTAATTCACCTAGCATGATAATGGTATCGGCAATGCCTGCTAGTGTCTTGGTATCACTGTCGACCAGCGTTAAGCCTAAACTACTCAATTGGTTTAGTTCTCGAACTGAGTTACCGCTGCCCCAACTGATGATCACATCAGGTTCAAGTTGAATAATTTGTTCAATATTCAAACCATTATATCCACCTACCACGGGAATGCTTTTGGCCGCTTCAGGATAATCAGTGAATCGAGTCGTACCGACAATTTTATCGCCTTGACCAATTGCAAAGAGCATTTCGGCTGAGTGAGGGGATAAAGTGATGATACGTTTAACAGGTTGTTTAATAACTTGCTGCGACTCGGCTGCGACATGAGCAGTAACTAGCATTAACCCTACCCCCGCTAAGGCGCTAGCCTTAACGAGAGAAATAAAGCTTTTAATCATTAATAGTCAAAGCCTTTCTGCGCCTTAATTCCCGCTTCAAAAGCGTGTTTGATACTTTGTACTTCACTGACCGTGTCGGCAATATCGATAATACCTCGATGACAAGCGCGGCCCGTGACCACGACATGCTGGTGCGCAGGACGATTTTGCAGTGCTTGGATCACTTGCTCTAGTTCAATGTATTTATAAGTAACCATGTAGGTTAATTCATCAAGTAACACGAAATCTAGGCTTTCATCTTGAAGAAGTTTTTCAGCTTTAGCCCATGCTTGTTGCGCCGCTGCCGTGTCTTTTTCTTTGTCTTGTGTTTCCCAAGTAAAACCAGTGCCCATGACAAAAAATTCAACGCCATGCTGCGCTAATAGATCGCGCTCACCACAAGCCCATGTGCCTTTAATAAACTGAACGACCGCCGCCTTCAAACCATGACCCACCGCGCGAGTGACAGTACCGAAACCTGCGGTAGACTTACCCTTACCATTACCGGTGATCACCATTAACACCCCTTTTTCATCGGTGGCGTTAGCAATACGTGCGTCTACTTTTTCTTTTATACGTTGCTGGCGCTCTTTATGGCGTTGTGCTTTTTCATCTTGAGTCGACATGTTACTTCCTTCATTTATTTTATTTGTAGGGATAATTGTGCTGTTGCACTAATGTATATGATTTAAATTTATTTAATCTCAGTTTTGCTTAAGCTAATTACAAGAGTAGAAATAGACTATTCTGCTTATCCAAAACTTGGGTTATTTAATTCGCTGCGGCAAGCCAGTTACCACCCAATAAACCTCGTCGGCAATCTCTGCAATGGCTTGGTGTAGCCAACCTGTTTCATCAACAAATCGTCGGTTGATTGCCCCCATAGGTACGATGCCTGTGCCCACTTCATTGCTGACCAGAATGATGTCACCCGGCGCTTGCTTTAACGCTAACAAAAACTGTTGTTTTTGTTGCTGCCAGTGGACAGTTAGCTGATCATTTTCTTTTTCTATGTCATAACGCAAAAGCTCGTTCGTCACCCACAGCGTTAAACAATCAACCAATAGGCAAGTGTTCTCTTGGCTGTACTTCATTATCCCATCGCCAAGATTATGGGGCACTTCAAGTGTTTGCCAATTGGCTGGGCGGGTTTGTTGATGCCTTGTAATTCGTTCGCGCATTTCATCATCCCATATTTGTGCCGTTGCCACGACCGACACAGGATATGGAGAGAGTAATGCTAGCTGTTCGCCATGGCGGCTTTTACCACTGCGGGCACCGCCTAAAATGAATCGAATCATCGTTGCTTCCAAACTTACATAAATCCGCGCTACGATACTGATTTTATCTCAGATTACAATCACCCCAACTTTTAGATGAAAGGGAAAGTCGCGTATTAGTCTATTTTTCATACTTAACTGCTCACGCAAGTTACGCATTTTGCACTAAAATTAGACCTACAAAGCAAATTTATTGGGTTGTTTTGCAATTACGGATCAAACTAGTAATCTGTCGCTTATGTCAGGGTGTAAGACTAACAGTTCGCCAGCAACTACGCGGTATCAATGAAGTTAGCTTGATGATCAAATCTTATAACGTGACAATAACATTGCATTACCGAGTCAGTAACGAAGTTACCAAGGCGAGTGAGTTTGATCTCAGTGGCTGAAAAAGCCAATAGATTAAGCTAGTATTATGTAATTGTGTGCTTTATAAGGTTTAAGCTAATGCTTAGATGTGATGGCCTTTCATGTTTATACAGTTAATTGTTAAACAACTATAGCCAAAATGCCCTTTGGCTTGGTTATATGAAAGATAATTTGCATGCTAATGGCTTAATGTTTCAAACCGATTATTTCTCCTAATCAGAGAATTTTGTTGTATCACCGATTAAGGGTAAAAAGGAATTCGAATGCTCGCGAAGATCACTAAACTATCCACCGCACTTTTGTTAGGTCTTTCTATAACTGCGCCATCAGTCAATGCGTCTGACCAAGTTTCCCTGACCATAGTGTCTGAGTTTCGTCCTCTTTGGCAACGTAACTTTAATCCATTTGCAGCAACCGACCGCTTGCCAACAACCATGCAGTTTATTTACGAGCCGTTGGTGGTATTTAACGAAATGAAAGGGGGCACCCCCCATTATCGGTTAGCAAAAAAACACTATTTTTCAGATGACCTGATGTCTTTGTATTTCGACCTTCGCGAAGACGTAAAATGGTCTGACGGCACGCCGTTTACCGCAGACGATGTTGTTTATTCTCTCAATCTAGCAGCTAAAGGTGGAAAAACAGACGTACAAGGTTTAGCTAGCCATATCCTCAGCGTACATAAGCTATCTGACTATAAAGTAGAAGTGAAACTGAGCCAGGTAAATACCGGCATTGATACGCAAATTGTTCGCGCCCCTATCGTGCCGAAACACATTTTCACTAAAGCTGGCGACTTAACCACTTTCAAAAATGAAAATCCAGTTGGAACTGGACCATTTACAAACATAGAAGTGTTCTCTTGGCAGGTATATACCCAATGCCGCAACCCTTATTACTATGACAATGATAATTTGGCGATTGATTGCTTAAAAAGCCCGATTATTCAAAATAACAAACAATTATTGGCTGCAGCAATTAAAGGACGTTTAGATTGGACTTCATCGTTTATTCCAAATATTGAAGAAGTGCTTCTTAGTAAAAACGCCAGCACTAAATATTGGTTCCCAGCAGCAGGCTCTGCTTCATTTATGGTGAACTTTAAAACTCCTCATGAGAACAACCGCAAAGCCTTTAACGACATTCAATTTCGCCGCGCTTTTTCGATGGCAATGGACAGAGAGAAAATCGTCAATGTTGCAGGAGCAGGATACTGGTCTGTCAATGAATACCCGTCAGGTTTAGGCGATCAATTTAAGGCTTGGGCAGACCCATCGGTTAAAAGTAAATATGGCAAATTCAACAAACTTGATATTGCTGGAGCACAAATCTTACTGTCAACTGCGGGGTATCGTGATATTGATGGTGATGGCTTTGTTGAAAACCCCGATGGCAGCAAAATTGAGTTTGAAATTTTAGTGCCCAAAGGTTGGTCGGATCATATTCAAACCGTCGAGATTGGCATTGAGGGATTAAACAAAATAGGTATTAACGCGAAGATCAGCACACCTGAATTTGGCGTGTTAAATGAACTAGTGAAAAACGCCGACTTTGATGCCGCTTTTACCAACTACTTTGCCGGCGCAAACCCGCATCGTTATTACTACACCGCTTTTCATTCTGAACAAATGGATAAAGCGCGTTTCGGTGGCCATCACTATATAGATAAAGATCTCGATAAGTTGATTGATTCATTCAACCAAACTGCCGATGAGCAAGAAAAACTAAACATTATGCATCGTATTGAGAACTACATCGGTGAGCGTCAAATTACCATGCCAGTGTTTAGTTCAAACTTTAACTTCCAATATGATGATGTTAGCTTTAAAGGATGGTTTAGTGCTAACAATCCCAAAGCAATTCCTGTAGTTTGGCCCGATACGCCAGAGCGTTTACTGCATGTGCTTGATATTGAGCCAGTAAAAACGCAATAAGCCTACCTTGCGCCTACTCATGTAGGCGCAATCGTTTTGTTTTTTACAGGCTAAGGTCGTCATTATCTTTTCCCGCTTGTCTTTTTGGCTGCTGGCCTTTTGTTTCATCGCCCTATTCTTGTTGCCACTAGCTATCGGGCTTTTCGGTACACTATTACCCGCACTTAATTATCTCCCCAGCTTAGGTCATAACGAGTTATCAACCACGGCTTTTTCAACACTGTTTAATCATCCAACTACTTTTAGCGCGACGTGGTTAACTTTGCGAGTCGGCTGGATCAGTACATTTATTTCGCTGTGTTTAGCTTTGTTTTTATTTGCCTGCTTTTATTTGCGGCCCAGCTGGCGTTGGATCAATGCCGCTTTAAGCCCAGTGCTGGCAATCCCCCACGCCGCATTGGCCGTTGGCTTAAGTTTTGTTATTGCGCCTTCCGGTTGGTTATTACGATTAACGTCTCCGGCTTTAACCGGCTTTGACTACCCGCCAAATTGGCAAACCACACAAGATCCTTGGGGTGTATCACTGATCTTGTTAATGGTATTAAAAGAAACCCCATTTCTACTGTTAATGTTACTGTCGGCAGCCAAGAGTGTGCCGATTAAGCAAACTATTACGCTGGCACAAAGTATGGGCTATCACAGCAGCATAGCTTGGTTAAAATTGGTGCTACCGCAACTATTACCGCCACTGCGTTTACCCATCTGCGCGGTGCTGGCATGGTCGTTAAGCGCAGTGGATGTGAGCGTGATCTTAGGCCCATCAACTCCGCCAACGTTATCTGTATTGGTTTACTCTTGGTTTAATGACGCTGATATTGCTCTGCGCCTGCAAGGCGCTGCAGGCGCCATTTGGTTGTTAGGCCTCAATTTAGCCTCAATCGCCGTGTTATTTGTACTGCCTCGTATCGCTTGGCCTTGGCTGCAAGGTTGGTTAGTTAATGGTCAACGCCGCGGCCTATTAAGCCATATCAATAAATTAGGCACTGCCGTAGCAGTTAGCTATTTAATTTTAATTATCAGTAGCTTATTTGTTTTAGCTATTTGGTCTATCACCAAGCAATGGCGCTTTCCCGACCCGCTCCCTAGTCAATGGCGCTTGAGTTACTGGCAACAGACCTTAGACCAATTTAGCCCTACCTTGATCAATAGCTTAAGTTTGGCTCTGCTCAGTGCGGCTATTGCATTACTGCTCTCGGTGGTTATTTTAGAATTAGAAACACGTCAGGCACAAATTGCCAAACACCGCGCTAATCCGCTGCGTTATGTGGCGTTGTTTTATTTGCCCTTGCTTATTCCTGATATTGCTTATCTATTTGGTATTCAGGTCAGCTTAGTTTTTGCCGGCCTTGATGGGCAATATTTGCCGTTACTGTGGGGCCATTTGATGTTTGTATTGCCTTATTGTTTTTTGTCATTAGCACCTTATTACCGCCGCTTTGACTCACGCTATTGGCACCAAGCCATGCTATTGAGTGGCAGCCCATGGCGCAGCTTTTTCCAAATAAAATTAATGATGTTGCTCCCTGCTTTATTCAGTAGTCTCGCTTTAGGCTTTACCGTCAGCATGACATTATACCTGCCAACTTTATTTATTGGCGGCGGACGCTTCCCTACCCTTGCCACCGAGCTAGTCGCATTGGTCGCAGGTGCTGACAGGCGCTTAATCGCTGTATATGCACTGCTGTTACAAGGTTTACCCTTGCTAATGTTTGTTGCGGCCCTCGCTTTGCCGAGGATAATTTTCCGCCATCGCAAAGGCATGCGAATTTAAACAGCTGGCTTCAATTGTGATAAACAACGACCCCAGCAGTCATAAAGGATTAAACAATATGCGTTTTTGCTGTGAACAATTTTCAATCACACTGGAAGGCAAAGTCTTGTTTGCGCCCCTTAACTTTAATGTTCTGGGGGGAGAGCAAGTGTGTATTATGGGGCCAAGTGGCTCAGGCAAATCGACCTTACTAAGCGCCATCGCTGGCACCATTGAGCCTATTTTTAGATGCCATGGCGACTTACGCTTAAACAATAACTCACTGATTGGGCAAAACTTAGCAAACCGTAAAGTGGGGATGATGTTTCAAGAAGACTTACTGTTTCCTCACTTGAATGTAGCGCAAAACTTAACCTTTGCCCTGCCTCAAGGACTCAGTACTGATCAACGTCGAGAAAAAATAAACCAAGCTTTAATTGCTGCTGATATGGCAGGTTTTAATACCCGTGATGTGGCCACCTTATCCGGTGGTCAGCGTTCACGCATTAGCTTGCTTCGCACCTTACTGGCTGAGCCAAAATTGCTATTACTGGATGAACCGTTTGCAAAGTTAGATAAACCCTTACGACAGAGTTTTCGTCAATTTGTACTCAGCCATATTCAAGCCGCACAGATCCCTGCGATCTTGGTCAGCCATGATTTAAGTGATGCTGAGGATTGTCAGGTAGTTGAGTTATGTATACCATAGAACACCCTGCAACCACTTAAAATATAAAGAAATTTAGCCTTAGGAAAAACTAATGATAAGCAGACTTGGGCTGATTGCCTTAATGTATTGTTGCCTTAGTTCGGCGCAAGCTGAAATCATTTATGATCAGTCTAGAAATCGGTCTATTGCAATCGAGGTATCATATCCTGTCCAGAAAACGAGTTGTCAGCCTCAACAACCGTGTTCCGTTGCATTTCTCAGTGCCGGCTATGGTGTACCTCATACTCATTACCAGTTTTTAACCAAGCAACTCATTGAACTCGGTTATTTGGTTATCGCAATTGGCCATGAGCTCGCGGGCGACCCTGCGCTATCGGTCACAGGGGATCTTTTTGCAACCAGAAGTGAAAATTGGCACCGTGGCGCAACTACCCTTAACTTTCTCAGAAACGAGCTGCAACCGCGCTTTTCTCATTATGATTTTAATAACTTGCTATTAATCGGTCATTCTAATGGCGGAGATATTTCAGCTTGGCTCGGTAATGAGGGAAAACCTTATATTAAGTCAATCATAACTTTAGATCATCGACGCGTACCTTTACCACGCTCAGCTTCAATTAAAGTGCTTTCAATTCGTGCTAGTGATTTTCCTGCTGATAAAGGGGTGCTGCCTTCTGAGCGGGAGATGAGTCGCGATGGCAGCTGCGTCATCACTATCCCGAAAGCAAAACATAATGATATGTCAGATCAAGGACCACAATGGTTAAAGAGTCGTATCAACAGTGTTGTTAAGCTATTTTTACAGAGTCAGTCTTGTCCAAACTAATTCCTGACAATCACCATTACAAAACTGCCTAAAAATCAATCCACATTAGATTCAATCGAGGTCAACTTGAAAACTCAAATTTATTGCTTGATGCTGTTATTTGTTACCGCAGCTGCAATGGCAGCGGATGAGAAGGTAAACTGCACGAGTGATACAAAAGAGCGCATGTTGGTGCTGCCAGCACCACTAAACAACATTGCCCGTATTGAATGTGGTTTGTTCGGCCAATCCATTGTTGCCAATGAACAGTGGACTTGGGTACAAGGCATGCCTTATACCTATGGGCTACCTGGCAGTATACCCGCCATCGGGACAGCGCGCTTATCAGCAGTATTAATGCAAGAAGATGAACCTGAGCTGGCCTACTTCACGCAAATATCTGTCTCATCGCTACCAATAACAGTGCTAAAACAACAATCGATGGCAGAGTTAGCGTCCTTGGTTGATGCTGACATTAACCAAATAACCAAGCTATTCCAAATCACCACAATCAACCAACTAGGTGATAAAAATACCTTAATCGCAGTTGAATATATTACCGGACACTATCGATTTTTTGATGCCAACGAACGCGTTGACGTCATCATGCCAAAATTTAGTGCTTTCAAGCGTCCGCAGCGCCATTAAAAATAGCCATGTTCAAGGTGACTGCCGTTAGTGAATTTACATACGAGCAAACTATCTAATAAAACACTTGGTTTTTCTCAACGTAACAGCGGTTTTATCATAATTAATCATAAACAATTATCGAGATGTGCTGAGTGCCGCATTAATCACGCTTGGCTCGCAAGGTGAATGTCTTAGGCCTGTGCTAGGATTTATTCATACTTAATTGAAATATTTGATGAAATGGCATTTTTCCCATGCTCCATGTGGACCGCTGCTCGGATCACGCTATACAGCCTTGTGTTATTGTTCGTCATTTGCATTCCGGTCACTGGCTTTGCCTCCCCCTCCGCCACACTTGCTGGCAACGAAACGGTGGTTATTGACGATGTTGAACTTTGGCGGGCGATAGATCTAAAAAACCATGCTGTACCTGTGTCGTTAACTGATTTAAGCCAATTATTTGCACATGCAAATACGTTAAACGCTTCCTTAACAAATCAGTCAGGCGCTTATCTAGCGCGCCTGACATTGACAAACAGCGAGGACCGCGCCAGTAGCCGCTTTTTTCGTATTAATGCCAATTTTGTTGATATAGGGCTCGGCTTTTGGCAGTCCGACCAAACAACATCACTGCACCAAGTGGATTTTTCGCAGCACCATGACACCGACAATCCAAAACTAATGCATGCCCAAGTATTTGAACTCACATTAAACCCCAATGAAAGTGGCGAACTATGGCTGTATATCAAAGCTGACCATTATGCTAAGCCGCTTACACTCAAAATCATTAGCAGCCAGCACTTTTTTCAGCAACTGTTTATGACTAATGCACTGACGATTTTTTCTATTGCTACCATGCTGGCGTTAGCCATTATCGCACTGGCCTTATACATAAAAACACGTTTAACTGTGACTCTTGCCTGCTCCGGCTATATTGGTTTACATGGTTTAGGTTGGGCGGCCGCCTCTGGCCTGATTGATGATCTGTTTAATATTCAGGTTATTAATACTACTTACCTTGGTATGATTTTATTTCCATTTGCCATAGCGGCAGCCTGTCAATTCACTAAACTTCTGTTTAATATGAATTATCACCGAAAGTCATGGGCAAAATTATTTAATTATGTGGCACTGGCTTGTATATTTTTTGGCGTGGTGACTCCTTTTGTTCCTTTCTCAATATCATTTGCCATCGCCCATATCATTGCTGTGCTTTGGGTACCATTAGCCATTTTAACCGGCTTTAAAATGATGATATTTAATGATTTCAGAGCAAAGTATTACCTCATTGGTAACATTTTGTATGGCGCATCTTTAATCTACTATATGCTTTCTCATAGCCCATTATTGCCAGCAGCAAGTCAAGCCGAGCTGGTGGTATTAGTAGCCCTCGCTGCCGATTGTATTTGTATTTTGCTGTCATTAGCCACTTGGTTACAGCATAAAAAACAAGATTACAGCCGCGCTTACAGCCAAGCTCGTATCGACCCTCTTACTCATGCGGGTAATCGACACGCATTGAATGAAGCATTAGCAAAATTGCCCAAGCATTATCTTGTCTGTTTTATTGATTATGATGGTGTAAAAACCATTAATGACAAACAGGGCCATGGTAAAGGTGACGAGCTATTACAATTTGGTACCCAACTCATGAATGAGGCGTTTAGGGGAGAAGGCGACATTTTTCGCACGGGCGGCGATGAGTTTATCTGCTTATTTAGCCTAAAATCTGCCAATCAATTTACACCAACGATACAAAACATTAAGCAGATGATCACAGACTGCCAAGTACGCTTACACGAAAAGTGGCCCACTAGCGGTATCAGTTACGGTATTGCAAGCTCTTTGGAAAGTGCGAACCAATCACAATGCTTGGCCCTAGCAGACCAGCGCATGTACCAACAAAAACGCAGTAAAAAAACGATATAACTTAGTAAGTAACACGCTATGATTGGGTACTAGCAACGTTACATTTATTACCTAACTGGGGAAGTAATGAAAAAAGTTTTGTTTCTATGTACTGGCAACTATTATCGTAGCCGCATGGCTGAAGAATATTTTAACCATCTTTGTCAGGAGGCTAATCTAGACTACCACGCTGATTCGCGTGGTATTTCACAGTCACTAGAAGGCAATGGCAACGTTGGCAATATTGCACACGAAGTGGTTGAGATACTTAAGGCTATCGCAGTTACATGCCATAGCCAAAACCGCAAACCAATCAGCGTATTACCCCAAGACTTCGTCGAATATGATCATATTATTGCGCTTGATCGCACTGAGCATTTGCCCATGCTCAACGAAAACTTTGCCGCGTTTGCTGACAGGGTACACTATCTGAACGTTGGCGATGTACATGTAGAACCTGTTTATGTGGCCGTGGTTAAATTAGTGAAGCAAATTGACTCGCTATTTCATAACTTGAACGCCGGAGATAAAGCGTTTTAGCGTACTGTCCCCTATGGAAAAATTCACCTGACGCGACTAAAAGCAAGATCTTCTCGACCTTCATCTAACTTTTAAGCAGCCGCTTTGGCATTACTTAAACTGATAACTAAGCTTTTGGTATCAAAAAGATAGTAAGCTTTTAAGGGAAAGAAATGAAAGCGCTTTTTTGGATAGTATTACTAAGCACTAAACTGCCCAGTGGTGAGTCTTGAAGGGCAGCATTTTTTTACAACAAGCTCAATAAGTCAAAACTTGATGCCATAACCAAACGAATGCTCAAACTGAGCGATTTGGCTAAAGCCCATTTTCTCATAAAAACGGATCGCAGTTTGATTCGATGCCGACACTTCAAGATGCAAACCTGACACGTTTAGCTGTTTCAGATTCTCGATAAAGGTTTCCATCAGTTTACGACCAATACCGTGTCCTTGAGTTTCTGGCAGTAAGTTAATGTGAAGATGGGCCGGATAGTCACGATATTCTGGTCGCGGTTGATAGCCTTGATGAAGATAAGATATTAACTTGTCGTTCAAACTGACTGGAGCCGAGTTAAGTAGCGGAAATTGTGCCCTCAGTTGAGGAAACCATTCATTTTCACAACGCTGTGCAAATCTTTGTGAACAACGCGTACCGACGACAAAGCCACAGGGCTTTTCATTATGGGTTACGATGAAACAAACGTCAGGTTCAAACACCCCATAAGGGGCAGCGTAGAAATGACCTACCAGCTTTTTGTCTGCAAATAGATGGGAAGCGTCTTTACCGCCATCGGCTGTTAATAAGCAAATTTCATACAAGGCGTTCAAATCACTTGGCTGATAAGGACGGATCTCAAACGGCAGTTCTTTTGTGGGCATGTTTTTTCCAGTACTAGTTTTTTATTTTGAGAATATCCACAAACTCAGTTCATAACAATGCATGAATAAACCATTTTAGCTATAAATAACAATTCATTGATTTAGCTTAATCTCCCCCGCCACAGCTGCTACAACTTGAGCCGCCACAAGATGAATCGCTACTATCATAACCATCACCACTCCCGCCGCCACAACCAATGTGCCCAGCACAATAGCCACTGGCACCAGCAACTTGGCAGTTTAAATGATAAGTAAAACCATCGGCAATTTGTAATTTGGCATCAATGGCAAATAATAGCGGCAGGGTAAACGCTGCATTAGGGTCAATGCGGTCTTTTTTACATGCAAAACGCCAGGCTCGTTTAATGCCCTCTTGGGCTATCGTTGGTGAGGTCATGGCTTCGGCGGGCGTGTGATGTAAAAAACGGCCCAGCCCTTGTTGACAAAACAAGGCATAATTACGCGTGAACAAAATAAACTCATGCCAAGCGACATCAACAACCTGAGAAGGCATCGACACCATTTTGTTACCCGCTAAGTTACATACTTGAAAGTAATCCCGTAGCCCTTGCATCACTAAGTCTATTTCTGACTCCGTTAAATGCGGGTAAACTTGCAGCACTTTAGCCTTGATGGATACGGGGAACTGAAAGGACAAAATGTACGCCTCTCGACGCTGAACTCTTTGTCCATTGAAAACCTTTAATAGGCCAATAATGGCTATCACTATGATGGCTGCAATGATCACTTCAAACACTACAAACAACCTTTATCAATTTTTTGTAAAATGATAAAAGATATTGCTCTGGCTAGCAACGCAATACTGAGTGCTCATTGGGTTATCAGCCATAAGCACGCAGCTAACTAAATCAATCCTACGGCACTGATGGTGCTGATATAGCCTTAATCATATTAACAACATCAGCTTCAGGGATAAAACGATCGCCATATAGCTTCGCAAACAGGGCCAATTTATCTAATATTACCGCTGCGCCCAGTTGTTTAATCATGTTAACAGGGCCACCTAAATGGGGCGGAAAGCCAATACCGAATACCGCGCCAACATCAGCATCGCGATCACTTTGCACGATGCCTTCATTTAAACAGCGGCACACTTCGAGCACCATTTGCAATACACAACGCCACGCCATCTCGTCATCCGTTAGATTGGCATTTAAACGGATATCCAGCACATCATAAACCCTATCATCGGCTTGATTTAGAGACTTAGCATGATCATAACGATAAAAGCCTTTGCTGGCTTTTTTACCTAAACGCTGGTCACCCAGTAAATGATTAAATACATCGGGTGGCGTAAATCGCTTACCTAACTCACGACTTAAAATAGGCGCAATTTTTGCCGCTACATCTAAGCCAACTTCATCCAATAAACGTAGCGGTCCCACCGGAAAGCCAAATTGAGTCAAGGCATGATCTATCTTCGCGATTTGCTCTCCCGCTAACAATAAGCGAGCCGCTTCATTAATATAAGGCGCAAGAATACGGTTAACGTAAAAACCAGCGCAATCTTTCACCACTATGGGGGTCTTTCCCTGGCGTAAGGCAAAGTTTACCGTGCGATTAATCGTAGCTTCGCTGGTATTTGCATGGGGGATCACTTCAACTAAAGGCATTTTTTCTGCCGGGCTAAAGTAATGTAGCCCTATGATGTTTTCTGGTCGCTTAGCATTCTTGGCAATGGCGGCGATAGGAATCGATGACGTGTTACTAGCAAAAATAGTGTCCTCTCGACCATAATGCTCTACGTCTGCGACCATTTGTTGTTTCAACTTAAGGTCTTCAAACACGGCCTCTACCACCAAATCGGCTTTACCCATGCCTTGATAATCTAACGTGCCTGAATAACGCGCCATAACTTGGTCATATTCAATCCGTGACAAATGCCTTTTACTGCGCTTTTGCTGTAATAAGCCATCACCGTAAGCCATCGCATGCGCCACACCGGATTGATGAATATCTTTGATCCGCACAGCTACATTTGCGTTATTAACGCAGCTATAAGCAATACCGCCGCCCATAAAGCCACCGCCCAATAACCAAACTTGCGAGATGGCCTGATGATTGGCATCTTCGCGCTTTTTCTTTAGTTGGGTTGAAGCAAAAAACAAACCTCTCAAGGCTTGAGACTGCTTTGTCATCACTAATTGCGCAAACTGCTCAGCTTCAGTAGTGAAGGCTTTTTTACTCATGTTACGCACACTGAGTACATCTAAAATTGCGTCAATCGCGGGGTAATGACCTTTCGATTTCGCCAAGGCTTGTTGCCGCGCTTTTTTAAGTAAAAAACCGCGGCCAATAAATGAATTAAGCAACCTTTCGGAAACACTTTGGCGACTCGAGCGTTTCACTTTTTTGCTTAATGCTGCGTATTCCATAGCGCTATTGAGTAACACGTCTTTAGGCAATACTTCATCTACCAGCCCTAATGCCAATGCTTGCTTTGCTCTTAGCTGCTTACCGGTCAAGATCAAATCCAGCGACTTCATCAAACCAATTCGAGCAACCAAACGCTGGGTGCCGCCACTGCCTGGCAGTAAGCCAAGTTGCACCTCAGGTAAACCTAAGCGGGTTTTCGGGTTGTCAGACACGATGCGCATATCACACGCTAACGCTAACTCTAAGCCGCCGCCTAAACAGCTGCCGTCAATGGCAGCCACGACGCGAAACGGTAGTTTACTTAAACGCTTAAATAACTTTTGGCCCGCTTCAGACAAAGCCTGCGCTTGTTGCGCGGTTTGGCATTGATCTAACATGTTGATGTCTGCACCAGCAATAAAACAATCTTTTTTGCCACTGTAGATAACCAACCCTTTGATACTGCTGTCTTGCTCAAGTTCATCTAACAGCGCTGACATTTTTTCGATGGCCGATTCTTGTAAGGTATTCACACTCGCATCTGCCATTGCAATACAAATTTGCGCGATGTTATCTTCGGCTCGGATCAAGGTTAAATCTGCCATATTAATTCACCTCCAAGATAACCGCGCTGCCTAAGCCACCTGCGGCGCAAGCGGTACATAAGCCTAACCCGCCGCCACGGCGACGCAAATAACTTAAGGTTTGCAATATCATTCGTATTCCCGTAGCTGCAAAAGGATGACCATAAGCAATTGAACCGCCAAGCGGGTTAAACTTATCCATATCTATGGTACCGATAGCGCCAGTCAGGCCGATGGAACGGCCAAATTGCTCTGATTCAAACATCTTTATATTGGCCAAAGTCTGCGCAGCAAAGGCTTCATGCATTTCAATGTAATCCATATCAGATAAACTTAAACCAGCTTTTCTTAAAGCGATAGGCGTGGCGTGAGCAGGACCAAGTAGCATGTCTTGCCAGACATCAATCGCAGCAAATGCCCAACTGCGAATATAACCCAGTACAGGTATCCCTAGTGCCTTTGCTTTCGCTTCACTCATTAACATAATGGCACCCGCACCATCGGTCAGTGGCGTTGAGTTTGCCGCCGTTACTGAGCCGTGTTTTTTGTCAAATGCTGGCTTGAGATCGGCGTAATCTGCTAAATGTGAATCGGTGCGAATATTATTGTCTTGCAAGATGGCTTCGCGAAAAGGCGGGGTCCACGTTGGCATGACATGTTCTTTTAGCCAGCCTTGTTGCCATGCGTCACTAGCAAGACGATGTGAGCGATGAGCAAACGCATCTTGATCCGCTCGGCTAATAAGCCAGCTTTTAGCCATTTGCTCCGCCGTTTGCCCCATCGACAGTCCGGTGGAATATTCCGCGATAGCCGGCGCGACGGGCACTAAATCGGCCAATTTCAACTGGGATAATAACTGTAATTTCTGCCGCACATTCTTGGCTTTATTGAGTCGCACTAGTTGTTTTGCTAGCTGCTGCGACACACCAATGGGTAACACAGAGGTAGAATCCGCGCCACCAGCAATGCCTGTCTCAATGGAGCCCGCTAGAATAGACTCGGCAATATTGGCCACCGCCTGAAAACTAGTCGCACACGCACGTGACACGGAATAGGCGTCAGTGCTCGCGGGTAAGGCCGTGCCTAGCACAATTTCTCTGGCAATATTGGGCGCGGCAGGCATTTGCACCACTTGACCGAATACCACTTGCTCAATGGCGCTAGCTGGCAGGTCGGTGCGTTGTAGCAACTCCGACACCACCAGCTTACCCAGCGATAATGCAGGGATATCAGTATAGGCCGTCATTTGCTTAGCAAAGGGGGTTCGTAGCCCCGCAACAATAGCGATACGTGGTAACGTCGACGATGGTGAAACAGCTGACATACGGGCACCTTGAATTATTAGCAGCGTAAATTAATGTAAATGTTTATTATAATTCAACTATTTAATCATAGTCGGTCTTTTCAGATCTGTTGCTTAAGGGTAAGATTTGCACACTTATTTAACAGACTAAAGTTTTTCTCATGCCAGCACAAAATATTCAAGCGCTTAGAGCGTATCTAAATAACGAAATTCTGGGCCAAGCCGAGTTAGTGGACAGTTTGTTGATTGCCTTATTGGCAGACGGCCACATAATAGTAGAAGGTCCCCCAGGACTTGCCAAAACGCGCGCCGTAAAAGCCTTAGCCGATGGCATAGCGGGCGATTTTCACCGTATTCAGTTTACACCCGACCTATTACCCGCCGATTTAACCGGCACGGATATTTTTCGCCCACAAACCAGTGAGTTTGTATTTGAGTCAGGCCCATTGTTTCATAACTTAATTTTGGCCGATGAAATCAATCGCGCCCCGGCTAAGGTGCAGTCAGCATTATTAGAAGCCATGGCCGAGCACCAAGTGACCGTCGGAAAAAAAACCTACCCCTTACCAGAGCTATTTTTAGTGATGGCAACGCAAAACCCGCTTGAGCAAGAAGGTACTTACCCACTACCAGAAGCGCAACTAGACCGCTTTATCATGCATCTAGAGCTAGACTACCCAGATGGCGAAACAGAAAAAGCGATTTTGCGCTTAAATCAAAGTGAGATTGTAGGCGCGCAGAAAAAGCCACTAACAAAATTAACACCTGAAGACATCTTCTCCCTTCGCCAAGCCGTGATGAAGGTGACATTAGCGCCACAACTTGAACAATACGTTGTCGATCTTGTAATGGCCACGCGCCACCCTGAAAAATACTCAGCGGAGTTAGCCAGTTGGATCAGTTACGGCGTGAGCCCAAGGGCAACATTAGCCCTGGCTCGCACCAGCCGCGCGCGCGCTTGGTTAGAAGGCCGTGATTTTGTTACACCAGATGACATTATCCGCTGTTGCTATCCCGTATTTAGACACCGTTTACTACTGAGCTATGAAGCAGAAGCTGATGGCGTCAATGCCAACCAAGTGATCCAAAAAATTGTTCAACAAGTGGCGTTACCTGCATGATCAATCCAGCCCTTCCTTATAGTGACGGACTTAATCTAACACTAAAAGAGTTGCTGTATTATCAACAACAAAAGAAACCTCGCGCCAGCCAAGGCATGGCTAAAAGCATGTTAGCGGGCCCTTATCGCTCGCTCATTAAAGGCCGAGGCATGGAGTTTGATGAAGTTCGTCAATACCAAGCTGGTGATGACGTGCGCGCCATTGACTGGCGCGTCACAGCACGCACCGGCAGTACCCATACCAAGGTGTTTAAAGAAGAAAAAGAGCGCCCAGTGCTGCTTTTGGTCGACTTTTCTGACAGTATGATTTTTGGCTCTCAGTTATTATTAAAGTCCGTTCAAGCGGCTCATTTGGCTGCGCAACTGGCTTGGCAAGCTAAGCAAAGAGGCGATCGTATTGGCGGCGTGATCTTTAATCATGATCAGCACCTAGAGCTACGCCCGAAAGGCCGAGCCAGCGGTGTATTAAAATTAGTTCATCAATTACAAAATTTACACCGAAATCAGCCTCAAGCCTTGCAAAACGCGCCCAACCAGCCTGAAAGCGGCGAACGACATATCGATCCGGGACAGTATTTTACCGAGCAGCTTACCCGGCTCCGCCGCTTGGCCAATACCGGCAGTCAGATCCACATTATCAGTGATTTTGCTCATTTAAACGACGAAGGTGAAAAACAGCTGGCGTTAATTAAGCGGCATAATCAAGTCACCGCTTGGCAGCTTCATGATCCTTTAGAACAGAGCATCCCAACGGGCGCCACCGCTTCTTTGAATGTGGTTAGCGAGCAAGGCCGCGGCTGGCTAAATTTAGGTAAGGACAATCGCCGCTATCAGCAGCAAGCACTATTACGTCAACAATCCCTAGAGCTGCGCCTTAAGCGTCGTGCAATTGGACACCGTCAAGTGAATGCTGGACAGCCGTTACTGCAACAAATGTCAATATGACCACGCTGAGATGTGTCTCAATGAAGTGATATCCGTGATTAAAACTTTTGGAGTGTAACAACAATGCAAGCAAATCCCGCCGTGCCAGATTTGGGGCTGCATGACATTATATTGCCACCCCCGCCATCAAGTTGGCCGCCGTCTCTATTAGCCATACTGATTGCCTTGGTAATTGTTATTTTAATCGTCGTAGGTGTGGTGTTTTTTATTCAATATCGCGCTAAACGCAAGGTGAAACGCGCCGCAATAACACAACTCATGCAACTAAAAGCGACCCAAGCATCCATTACCGAGCTGAGCGCGTTACTCAAACAAGCTGCATTACATTATTATCCACGCGAGCAAGTCGCTTCGTTGCACGGCGCAGCTTGGTTGGATTACTTAAGTCAAAGCAGCCAACAAAAAGCAAACTTTAGCGATGTTAAATCACGCTGGCTAGCCGCGTTTTATCAACGCAGTGTCATGGCCAATGACGCTGATTTTACCCTTGCGAAAAACTGGCTAATCCATGCCTTGCCAGCCAATCATACAGAATTAAAAGTAACTAACAGCAAGGGGAGCCCGGCCCATGTTTGAGTTTAGTTATTTATGGTTAGCATTATTACTGCCTTTACCTTTGCTATTACTACTGTTAAAACCCCTCGCCCGCCAGCAATTAAGTTTGTGGCTACCACTCGCCCCCATTAGCGAGCAGCAAACAACGGTCAATGTTCAAACAAAATTGCCTCAACTATTGCTTTGGCTGGCTTGGCTATTTTTTGTATTAGCGTTAATGCGACCAACCTGGGTTGGAGAGCCCATTCGCATCACCCAACAGCATCGCGATGTGATGCTCGCGCTGGACTTATCCCGTAGTATGGAAATTGAAGACATGGAGCTTGGCATAAGCCAAGTCAATCGCTTAGCCGTGAGTAAAAAAGTGATCAGTGACTTTATCTCCCGTCGCAGTGGCGATCGCCTGGGCTTGATCTTGTTTGCCGATCACGCCTACTTACAAGCACCATTAACATTTGACTTAGCCACACTGCAAACATTAATGCAGGAAACTGAAATTGGCCTAGTCGGTGATAAAACAGCCATCGGCGAAGGAATTGGCTTGGCAGTAAAACGCTTCATTGAAGCGGAGAATGAACAGCGCGTGCTGATTTTACTGACCGATGGCCAAAATACCTCTGGCAGCTTAACCCCGCAACAGGCTGGTGAATTAGCCAAACAGCAAAACATTAAAATTTATACTATTGGCTTAGGAGCTGATGTGATGATCCAACGCAACCTGTTTGGTAGTCACAAAGTGAATCCTTCCGCTGATTTAGATGAAAAAACCTTGTCTGATATCGCGACGATGACAGGTGGACAATATTTTCGCGCCCGCAGCAGTGAAGATCTCGAGCAAATTTACCAAACCCTCGACCAGCTTGAACCTATCGCCAATGAAGAGCAAAGCTTTCGGCCTGAGAAAAATCTCTTTTTCTGGCCCTTGTTACTTAGCTTAATTCTATTTAGCTGTCGTTTAGTTTTAGTTAAGGAGCGCAATTAACATGGAATTACTCCGCCCTTATTATTTATTCTTGCTGCCAATGGTGGCATTAGTTTGGTGGCAATTAAAGCGCCGCTGCCCCAAACAGTCGTTGCAACAGTTAATCGCGCCCCATTTAAGTAAGCAGCTAGTGACAGGCGATACGGCATCGCAACAGGGCGTTAATTTAATTGCTACGCTGCTCGTTATTGCTGTAATCGCACTTTCTGGCCCGAGTTTTCGCAGTCATGAAGTACCAATAAAACAAATTAGCCCTGCCCGCGTTATCGTCATGGATATGTCTGCTAATATGCTGGCCACGGATTTAAAGCCGAACCGTTTAACCCAAGCTCGATTTAAAGCACTCGATTTGGTAAAGCAACGCACCGAAGGTGAGCAAGCTTTGATCGCCTACGCAGGCGACGCTTTTACCATTAGCCCGCTTACCTCAGACGCGGGTAACTTATTAAACCTTATCCCTAATTTAGCGCCCAACATTATGCCAGCAATGGGCAATAATCCCCTATCAGGCTTAGATTTAGGAATTGAACTGCTTACTAATTCAGGCTATCAACACGGTGATATCATTTTTATCAGCGGCGGTTTTAGCGCCAGCCAAGCTGAACAAATGCAATCACGTTTAAAGGGTCAACCGTGGCGCATATCGGTGCTGGCGACAGGTACAGCAAAAGGTGCGCCGATCAGCTTAGCTAACGGTGACTTACTCAAAGATGCACAAGGCAACATAGTGGTTGCACAACTGGATGCACCAGCAATGCAGCAACTGGCTCGAGCAAGTGGTGGCATTTACGTGCCTCTGAGTGCCAGCAAACGAGATATCGAGCTACTCAATAACATTGAGTTGTTAGACGCTCAGCTCAGCCGCACCGATAGCCAAGAACAACAGCAAACCAATCAAGCCGTTGATGATGGCTACTGGCTGATGTTTCTGATCTTACCTTTTTTCTTATTGGCTTTTCGCCGTGGTCAGCTGGCTTCAATCATCTTGGTGGGCATATTGACAGTCCCTCAACCAAGTCAAGCCAGTTGGTGGCAAAACAGCCAAAAACAAGCCTATGATGCGTTTGAGCAACAAAACTACGAGCAAGCCGCACAACAGTTTGATGATCCCCTTTGGCAAGGCTCCACACTTTATAAAGCGCAAGATTACCAAGGCGCCGCCGAGGCATTTAAGCAAGTTGAAACTGCTGAAGGCTTTTACAACTTAGGCAATGCCCTTGCTATGCAGCAAGACTTTAAAGGCGCAATAGCAGCGTATGATCAAGCCCTTAAGTTAGCACCTAACTTGCAGCCAGCTAAAGACAATAAAGCTAAGATTGAAGAATTGCTCAAACCCCAAGAGCAACAAAACCAGGACCAGCAAAATAATCAACAATCAGAACAGCAAGATAAAGAGCAACAGGGCCAGGATCAGCAGTCCCAAGAGCAACAATCACAAAGTGATCAGTCGCAGCAGCCATCCGAGGATCAACAATCCAGCGAACAGTCACAACAAAATCAGTCTGAGCAAAACAGCGAAGCGCAAAATACGCAAAACCAAGCGGCGAAAAACGCTGAAAACCAACGTGATCAACAACAAGATGAAAATGCACAGCGACAAGACCAGTCTCAACAAAATGAGCAGGCACAAACTGAGCCCAGCCCTGTCCCGTCAAGCCAACAAGGCAGCGTAGCCAGTCCTGAGCCAAGTGACGAACAACAATCAGCTCAACAGGCAATAAGCCAAGCAATTGAAGGCGAAGCAGAGCCTGAAGAGGAAGGCCCTGAAATGCCTTATTTATTGCAACAAATGCCCGATGATCCAGCCATTTTATTACGCAATAAAATGCGTCTTGAATATCAAAAACGTCAACGTGAAAACCGCTAACAGCAAGGAACAACAAGTGAAACGAGCAGTGAACAAGATAAACGCTTTTTTATTACTTTTGTGTGGGCTATGGTCTTTCTCAAGTTTGGCGGCCATTAATGCCAGCGTCAGCCAAAACCCTGTCTATGTCGGAGAGGTTTTCACTTTAGAGGTCGAAGCCGATGAGAGTTTAGATCCTGATGCTCTTAGCACCAAGGCCCTTGAGCCCTATTTTGATGTATTTCGGCCTTCAGTCAGCCGGCAAAAGAACTTCATTAATGGCGAATTCTCCAGCACGACTCGCTGGAGCATTTCATTAATGGCGAAACAGCCCGGGCAAGTGTTGATTCCCCCGTTAACTATAGCGGGACAAACAACTTTACCGATTAAACTTACCGTGCTTAATCAAGACCAGCAACGAGGCCAGCAAAAAAATAAAGACGTATTTATTGAAGCCGCGTTGGACCCAAATAATGTCTATGTCGGCCAGCAAATAATTTACACTTTGGACCTTTATATCGGTGCCATGTTGGAAAATGCCAGTTTATCGAGCCCAGAATCAGGTCAAGCCGATGTGGTACAAATGGGGCAAGATGAGAAACAGGTAGTGGTGAAAAATGGCATGAAATACCAGAAAATCACCCGCAAGTTTGCAATCACACCTAATCAAGCGGGTGAGCTAACCATTGCTGGCCCTAAGTTAACCGGTGAATTATATAAAACCGTTAGCCAAAGCGGTTACCGCCCTCGCACCGTTCGTCAGGTATTAGATATTCAAGCTGATGACATAAAATTAACGGTGAAAGATAAACCCGCCATTTTTACTGGTAAACAATGGTTAGTCAGTGATGAAGTCATGTTAAGTGAAGAGCTGCAAGGCAATGCAACCACGCTGACCGTTGGCCAACCCGTCACCCGCACCTTTACACTTATTACAGCCAACACCAGTGAAAAATTACTGCCTGAAATCACGTTTAATTACCCAGATGCAATTCGAGTTTATCCGGATAAAGATGAGGTAAGTGGTTTTATTCATCAAGGCACCGCGTTTGCACAGCGTATCAGTAGCCATGCCATTATTGCAGAACAAGCAGGTGAATTAACCTTACCTGAGGTGGTTATTCCATGGTGGAACAGTCAAACAGACCAACTTGAATATGCCAAGGTTCCGGCACGTAAGCTGATGGTGGTTGCCAATAATGATGCTCCTGAAGTTGCCTTACCTGACATAACGCCATCGCAAGCCACCGTTGTTAAAGACGCTGGAATGTGGCCCTATTTAACCTTGCTGTTTGCCATTGCTTGGCTGATAACCTTATTTCTTTATTTACGAAAACCCCGCTACCCTGTAGCAAAAAATGGCATAACCAAAACAAAGTTATCCGACCCTTATAAACAATTGCTGGCAAGTGCTAAAGACAATAATAGCCAAGAAGCATGGCAAGGGTTAATTGAATGGTCTAACAAGCAATGGCCTGAGATTAAATCTGTCAGTCAGATTCCCGTTTCTCCTGAACTACAATTAGCCATAAAAGAATTACAGCAGGCCATTGCAAAAGGCGAAGCATGGCAAGGGGCTTCGCTTAGTAAGGCATTAGGGGCACAACGGAAATCGCCAACCCCAACCAATACGTTAGGGCCAATTAATCCGGTATAAAGATGAGCATAATCATTATGCTCAGGAGATTTTTACATGTTGAGTAAAATTCTGGGAAATAAAAAGCCCCCGAATACGGTCATTAAAGATATGGCTAATAAACAAAAGCGCTATGAAGCCCTAGTACAGGTTTATCATGGCGATATATACCGATACGCGTACTGGTTATGCCGTGACAAACACGTGGCTGAAGACATTGTTCAGGACACGTTTTTACGGGCTTGGCGAGCATTAGACTCATTACAAGATGAAAAGGCGGCAAAAGCGTGGTTAATCACCATTTTACGCCGCGAGAATGCAAGGCGATTTGAACGCAAACAATTTGATATTGTCGACATGGAAACTGATACCGTGGTTGATACGGTATCAACAGACAGTGAACAAACCATGGAAAACGAGTGGTTACGCCGACAAATAGATAAATTGCCAGAAGAGTATAGGCAGCCCTTAATTCTTCAGGTGCTTGGTGGACTGTCAGGTGATGAAATAGCCGAGCAACTGAACTTAAACAAAAATACCGTGATGACTCGGCTTTTTCGTGCGCGCAATCAGCTCAAAGAAGCACTGGATAACAAAACACAACTAAGGGGGCAAAATAATGGATGATCTCGAATTTCGTCGCCGCGCTTATAGTAACCCTAACGATCAAGATGAAGCGTTCTTGTCTGCCGCTTTTGAAGACGAGCAAAATAAAAAATTTTTAGACGAAATAAAGCATTTTGATGAACAAATTGAAGCCAGTCTGAAAGATATACCGGTGCCTGAAGGCTTAGCGGATCGCATTTTACTCAATCAATCTTTTGAACAATTCCAAGAGAAGCAAAGAACGAGTCGTTGGCATCTAGCCCTCGCGGCTTCTATTGCCTTTTTAATAGGGATGAGCGTTAACTTAGTGCAATTTCCAACGTCACCCAATATGGGGGAAATTGCAATTAAACATGTACAAGATGAGTGGATTTTTACCGAACAAATTAATGAAAACGCCGACCTTAATGCCGTTAATGCAAAATTAATCAAATATGGCGGTACCGTTAAGGAAGATATAGGCCACATTTATTACGTCAATCACTGTTCGTTTAATGGTGCCCCTGCTTTTCATATGATCATGGCCGGCGAGAAAGGTAAGGTAACCTTATTCGTTGTGCCAAAATCTAAGTCTTTAACCATAGATCCTATGTACAGCAAGGGAGACATGCGCGCACTAGTGATGCCGGTGCAAAATGCGAACCTCATTATCGTTGCTGATAAAAATGAGCCTGTTGGCAAACTTGAGCAAAAGCTAGAATCGACTATTAACTGGTCTATTTAGCCTTGCACTAAAAGTCATAAAAATGTGAAAGCAGAGCAAGCTCTGCTTTTTTTTGTATCCTTTGCTATAAAATAACTATTTTATTAGTAATCGATCCCTGATACTGAAACGACTATACGATAATTAGGATTTTAGTTTCGCCTATGTATTCTTTTGTAGCCCGCCAGCCGATATTAAACCAGCGTAAACAAGTGGTCGCCTACGAACTTTTGTTTCGAGACAGCGCTGAAAACATATTCCCTAACATCGATTCTGATGATGCGACTAGGACGTTAGTGTCCAACAGTTTTCTGAATGTAGGCTTTGAAAACATAGCTGACAATAAAACCTGCTACATCAATTTTTCTTATCAAGCCGTATTACAGCAACTGCCTCGTATGCTACCCAAAGAAAAAGTTGTGATTGAGCTACTCGAAGACATTCAGCCAACAGAGGAATTACTAGAAGAAGTCAAAGCTTTACATAAATTGGGCTACACGCTCGCCTTAGATGACTTTGAATACACCTCCGACTGGCAACGCTTTTTTCGCTATATCGATATTATTAAGTTTGACTTGCGTGCAACTTCTTTCGCAGACATCAGGTCAGTTATTGGATTTTCCCGGCATCACAACATTCAATACTTAGCTGAAAAAGTAGAAACTCATGAAGAGTTTGAACAGGCAAGCCGACTAGGCATTAACTTATTTCAAGGTTACTTTTTTAGCCGACCAGAGCTACTTAAACATCGAGCCCTTTCACCAAGCCAGTTGGTGGTGCTGGAGCTTTTAAGTGAAATTAATAAACCAAATATTAATTTTAATCAGATAGAAGATATTTTTGCTCATGATGTTTCTCTTTCTTACAAATTATTAATGTTTGTTAATAAACAAATAAAATCTGACGCCAAGCCTATCGCCTCGTTCAAACAGGCCAGTATTTATTTGGGCGAGGAGCGACTAAGAAAATTTATTTCATTGGTAGCAACATCACTATCCAGTAAAGATAAACCATCTGAGCTATACGTGATGTCAGTGATCCGAGCACGGTTTTGTGAAAGGATAATCAGTGAGTCGTCCTTATCATGCTCACCTGATGAAGCGTTTATTACTGGGTTATTTTCACTACTTGATAGCCTACTAGACCAACCTATGAATTTATTAATAGAACAGATTCAATTAGATGATCGAGTTAAGGACGCTTTATTGCAACGCAAAGGACCACTGGCCTTGTGCCTAGGCAGCATTGAACATTTTGAAATGGGATTATGGCAAAAAATAGATGATGATGCCGTGCAATTGCACACTACGCCAGAGAAAATTGCACAGGTTTATCTTGAATCCCTTGCTTGGGCTAAAGCATTTAGCTTAACCACAACAAAATAAACCTGGTAGTAATAAATGGCATCAACTCAGCGGCTTGTCTAACCGATGCCATTTATTAAATACCGTTATGAAGAAGCGGCCATCACCTCTTTTGGACTGGACACCTTTTCTTTATAGACATATAAACCAACCACTATCGCAAAACACAATAGCGCCGCACATAAACCTGCTAATACTGAGCCGCTAAAGCCAAGTACCATATATCCGATTAGTGTGACTCCCGCCACCACTAGCGCGTAAGGAAGCTGTGTCACAACATGATCAATATGATGACAGCTCGCGCCCGTTGAAGACAAAATAGTGGTATCAGAAATAGGTGAACAATGATCGCCAAACACCGCCCCCGCTAAAACACTGGCCATCATAGGTAAAAGTAATGTTGCGTTTGTTCCCATGGCTAAATCGGCAGCAATGGGTAACATGATGCCAAACGTGCCCCAGCTCGTGCCCGTGGCAAACGCCATAAACCCAGCGAGAACAAATAAGATCGCAGGTAAAAAAGCCGTATGAATACTACCATCCACTAAACTAGATAAATACTTACCCGTTTCTAACTGGCTGATTACACTGGCCATAGACCAAGCAAATAGCAAAATAACAATGGCGGGAAACATAGAACGAGCGCCGTGCCAAAGAGAGACAAAAAAGTCTTTAGATTGAATACGACCACGCAGCACCATGGCTATGGTGACAAGTAGTCCAATTAGTCCACCATAAACCAATGCCCCTGTTGCATCGGTATTTGCAAAAGCCAAAATGAGATTAAATGGCCCTTCAGTTGCTTGTGCGCCCAAATAAATAATTGAAAATACAGTGGCAATAATCAAGCTTAGAATAGGAATCAATAAATCCTTTACTTGTGCCTGATTAACTTGTGCGGGAGGGATTATTTGGCCTGCTGGTACACCCGACTTAGGGTTAAATAATTGGCCATTTTGCGCAGCTTCTTCGTGGCTTTTCATTACGCCAATATCTAATTTAAACCAAGCCGTTAATAGTACGAGTAATAACGCAAACACCGCATAAAAGTTCATCGGCGCCATTTCAATAAACACCATTAGTGGGCTCAAATCGGTTAAGTTATGAGTTACTAAAATACCGCCGATAATGGCAATAATGTATGCGCCCCAACTAGAAATCGGCATAATGACACACATAGGTGCGGCTGTTGAATCAAGTAAATAGGCAAGTTTAGCGCGAGATATTTTATATTGGTCGGTAACAGGCCGCGCAATGCTTCCCACCGCTAGACTATTAAAATAATCATCAATAAAAATAAAAATACCTAAAAGCACCGTGAGTATTTTTGCTCCACGCGGGTTCTTTATTCGCGTTGTAGCCCAGGAAGCGAAGGCCTTAGTTGCACCTGAAATAGTCATTAAGCTGGTCATCATGCCCAACAAGATCAGAAATACGATTATATCGACATTCCATTTATTTATTTCTCCTTCTTGCCAGAACAATGATAAGACCGTTTTAAACAAGTATTCAAAAGCTAAAAGAAGGTTGCTATCTGCGACTAAAAAAGAGCCAAGTAATACGCCTAGCCCTAATGATAATAAAACTCGTCGAGTAATGATCGCGAGTAACACCGCAACAACAGGAGGCAAGAGCGAAAGCGCGGAGTGAGATAAGCTTATTAATTCCATTTGTTTTCTTTTTTTGTAAATGGGGAATAAGCAAAACAAGTCATGCGGTAGCTCCCCATAGTGATTAACTATGACAGTGTTGTACTTATTCAATACAACCCCAACCGAGTCGTTTGATAAACGGCTCGATTTCGGCGCTATAACCTTTCTTTCCAGCTCGAAGGCATCACCCTAACTGAAAATACTAATTTATAGCGCTCCTCTACGATTAAGCACCAGAAAATAACAAATGAATAGCCAAAAATAAAGCTTGCAGTCAAATATTCAGATTTAAATGACACCCAAATACCACCATTGAGCCAAATAGAAATTAACATAAAGTTAACAAATGCAAACCAACCCTCGAATACATCAGAGCGAGATTGCAAACATTTTTCAAACAATAAGTGAAAAAATGATTAGACGAATATCTGCCCTACGGTGGTTCATCTAGGACATTACATGGAAAAGATTAATTTTTATTCATGGTTTTCCCCTGTTGAATAGATGGGTAAAAGAAATCAAATAAATACAATGGTGCTTCAGTATTAAATTAATACTTTCTAATCAATAGTTTTAAGTTAATTTAGAAACTAATTCAGACTAGAAATATTAAAAAAATAAGTCTATATTGTATCTCTCTCTCACTAATCCAAACGATGGTAATAAAAATGAGCGATATAATTAAAGCACTGTTAAATGCTCGCAGCTTAAAAGCCGCTGCAAAAGAACTAACCCTAGAACAATTAGAAGAATCACTCACTAAATTCAGCAAAATTGTTGAAGATCGCAGAGCTGAAGAAGAAGCAATTCGCGCAGCAAACGAAGATAAGCTTCGGAAGCTCGAAGAATATAAAGAAATGCTTAAAGCCGATGGCATTGACCCTGCTGAATTATTAGGCGCAATCACCACTGAAACAAAAAAGCGTGAACCTCGTCCACCTAAATATCAATATGTAGATGATGAAGGCCAAACTCAAAAATGGACGGGTCAAGGTCGTAAACCTAAAGCCATACAACGAGCATTAGACGAAGGTAAACGCTTAGAAGATTTTCTAATATAGTTTGTATTAAGTCTTTTCATCGCGTTGCGAATATAAAAAAGGCCGTTTCCGGCCTTTTTTATTGTCATTTTATTTATATGTGGTTTTTTCCCTGTAACCCTACGGGTTATTTCTCTTTGTAACCCTGCGGGTTATTTGACTGCCAACGCCAACCATCTGCGGTCATGTCTTCAATTGTTTTTTCTGCCTGCCAGTTCAACTCTTGTTTAGCAAAAGCGGGGTCTGCGTAACATTGTGCGATATCACCTGGGCGACGAGGTGCAATTTGATAGGGGATGGTTCGGTCTGATGCTGCAGCAAACGCTTCAATCATTTCAAGCACCGAATAGCCGCGACCAGTACCTAAATTATATGTCGCCAATCCAGGGTTTTGCGCTAATTTTTCAACAGCTTTTACATGGCCTTTAGCTAAATCCACGACATGAATATAATCACGCACACCGGTACCGTCTGGCGTATCATAATCGTCACCAAAGACATTAACTTGCTTTAATTTGCCAACTGCCACTTGCGAAATATACGGGGTTAGGTTGTTTGGAATACCATTGGGGTCCTCGCCTATAGTACCGCTTACATGCGCACCCACTGGATTAAAGTAACGTAAATTAATTACGTTCCATGAATTATCGCTACGATATAAATCTGCCAATATTTCTTCAATAAATAATTTACTGCGACCATAAGCATTGGTTGCTGACGTTGGAAAATCTTCTGTAATCGGCACAGTAGCAGGATCGCCATATACGGTGGCAGACGAGCTAAAAACGATGTTTTTGACATTATGCTTTGCCATCACTTCGCATAAAGTCACCGTACCTGAAATATTATTATCGTAATAAGTCAGTGGTATTTGTGTCGACTCACCTACTGCTTTTAAACCTGCAAAATGAATAACACTGTCGAAATCATGCTGACTGAATAAACGATCAAGTGCCCCTTTGTCTCGAATGTCCATTTCAAAAAAGGGTATTTTTTTACCCGTTATTGTTTCAACACGAGCCAATGATTCCACATTAGAATTGCACAAATTATCAATTACTACTACGTCATAGTCCGCCGCTAATAGTTCTACTAGAGTATGACTACCTATATAGCCGGCACCGCCCGTAATTAAAATGCTCACTTTCATCTCCATTGAGTATTGGTTAAAACAAAGTATTTATAATAAATTGATTATATTACAGCGCTGAGTTGAAGTGTAGCAATAGACTAATTAAAGAGAAATTAGCGCTTTAATAATGGTTTTAGTATGGTTTCTAACCCATTAAGTTTGACTTCATAAGCTAAAGCCAATTGCTGACCTAGTAGCCCTTCAGGGAAACCTTGCTGAGAAAACCAAACCAGATAAGGCTCAGGTAAATCAATTAGCCGCAGGCCTTTATATTTACCAAAAGGCATCACTTGCTCTAATGCGGCTTTCATTTGTGCAATATGTGCTTGGTCCATAATTAATCGATACCTAAGTACTTATGAGTTTGAATAGATAGGCGCCAATTACGCGCGATACACGTTTCCATGGCGAGTTGGGTTGCTCTTGGTTTTTGGCTAATGGGCTGCAAACAAATCTGAGGTGGTATGGTCCAGCTACACTGCGCTAACAGCGCATCAAGGGCATCGATATCTTTCTCGGTAGCCACAGGGTGCTTTATTTCATTAGCACGTAATAGTGCGTCAGGGCGTACCACTAACCCCCCTTTCATTTTTACTTTTGGCGATACAGTCACAAATGCCGCGTCATCCACTAATACTTCATAGGTGCCGCTGGTTTCAATTTGGCTTTTATAGCCCTGCGTTGCCAATGCTTGAGTGAGCTCGCGCAAATCATACATACAAGGCTCACCGCCGGTGATCACCACATGATTAGCTTGATAACCTAAACGGACAAATTCATTGAGTATTTCTGCGGTAGTGACATTCGCCCAAGCTGCTGAAGTGTCGCTTTTGTCTGTTATTTGGTGCAGATTTGTCTCTTGGTCTGGTGAAACCGTCCAAGTGTGCTGAGTATCGCACCAAGGGCAGCCGACATCACAACCCTGTAAGCGAACAAAAATAGCGGGTACGCCAGTGAATAAACCTTCCCCTTGGATAGTTTGAAATATTTCGTTGATTGGGTAGCGCTGAGCCATTGGTTTATACACCTGTTTTGCGTAAAATCGGCTGTTATATGTGAATAATAAGCGAAACTCAAGACTTATGAGCAAAAAAGTAGTGGTGATTTACTCCGGTGGCATGGACTCTTTTACTGTATTAAACAAAGCAATCAGGCAAGGCTATGACGTTTATGCCCTTACTTTTAATTACGGCCAACGTCACGTTAAAGAAGTGGATGTTGCCAGTCAGTTTTGTCAAAACAACAATATAAATCACAAAATTGTCGATATCTCTGCCATCAATCAGCTTATTGGTGGTTCATCTCTCACCTCAGATATCGATATTCCAGAAGGCGATTACGACCCTGAAAATATGTCATCAACGGTAGTACCTAACCGTAATATGATCTTACTCTCTCTGGCCATTGGTTATGCCGTTTCAATCCAAGCCGAGCAAGTAATGTATGGCGCTCACGGCGGCGATCACGATATTTATCCAGATTGTCGACCTGAATTTGTGCGCCGAATGAATGATGTGGCAGCAATCGCTAATTATGAAGCTGTGGAAATAGTGACCCCCTATCTTACCGCTTCGAAAGAAGCTATTTTAAGTGACGGCATCAATATGGGGTTAGATTATCAAACCACTTGGACTTGTTACAATGGTCGCGAGCAAGCCTGCGGTAAATGTGGCGCGTGTAAAGAGCGCTTAGGCGCCTTTGCTGCCAATGGCATGACTGACCCACTAAGTTACGAGTAAGTGCTAAGGGAGGGGCTAATAGATGCCTCTCGTTACTTTTATTGGCCATTTAACTTCAGTACTCTTTAAGATTCGCGCTGCCAAGTAAAGTTTGTTTTACGGCAACATTTCGTGTTCAGCGATAGAAGCACAAAGCGTACTGTTTCTTATCTCAAATTCAGGCTATTTACCGTAATGCTTTGTGACAACACTGGGCGGCATTTGCTTGAGCTGAAAATCGATCATTTCTTGAAACACCGCCAGTAACGGTTGATATTTAGCTTCGTTACCTTCCAATTGACTTAATAAATAATACCCCGCTTCAACACTCGACACGCCTTGCTGTTTAGATGACTTGCGTATCTTATACTGTGTTTGCTGTTTTACATCTATTGCCACACGAGGCAAGCTTTGCAAACTAGGATTGGTTTGCAGTAAACGAAAGGCTTTTTTCCAACTGCCATCAAGTAATACAAATTGACTGTTCGCTGGGATACACGTGTCACCTGCCTGAGTTGTGTTTTGCTCACTGGGATAAAGTAAATAGGTGGGGGCAGCTTCGATGAACCCGACAGGTAAGGTTTCAGCGCAAACAAGCTCGCAGCGCTTCAAACTTAGCGATAATATTCGCGCCGTACCGATGGCTTTATTTGCTTCACTGGGATGCTGTAGAATGATCAGTTTGTATTGATTGTCTATCTCAGTGATCATATGACAAATACAAGCTACTTGAGCCTTATTGCAACGCGTGCACCATGGCCGAGTCGACATGCTTTTTCCTCTTTCTTGGAGCGCTCAGACAGATGAGGTCCACTTTTTTATTCATCGTTATTCTAATCTTTACCATGGCGATGATCATGCTGAATCAAACATGGGCTCAACTGTGGTTGATTTACTCAAGGCCCGAGCTACCTTGGCAAGCATGGCGCTTTTTAACCGCCTCGTTTTGCCATACTAACAGTTACCATTTCGCTATCAATAGCGCTGGGCTCATTGTGATTTGGCAACTATTTAAGCCTCACTTACCTTGGCTGCGCTTATCCACGCTAATCATCATTATTAGTAGTTTAGTAGGCCTTAGCTTGTGGCTATTTAATCCTGACGTTATTTGGTATGTCGGCTTATCCGGCACACTGCACGGCCTATTTAGTTATGGCGTTTGTAAAGACATCGCGCAGAAAGTGTCATTGGCTTGGCCGTTGCTGTTTGGTCTAATCGGCAAGTTAGCATTTGAGCAATTTGGCTCAGAGCCAACCATGATGGCCAACTTAATTGAGGCCAATGTCATGGTCGATGCCCATTTATATGGCGCCATAATAGGATTGTGTTGTTATTTAATCGGCTTTTTTACGTTTCAATTTAAACACAAAAAATCAAAGCATTAGTCCTCGCCACTGCAAAGGGCTAATGACCTTGTCGCATTACACCATTAAGCTTTGATTGATTTCTGCCAACACTTGAGCAGGATTTGCTGCTTGAGTAATTGGACGGCCAATAACTAAGTAATGCGAGCCTACTTGAATCGCTTCTGCTGGCGTCATAATACGACGTTGGTCGCCAGCATCACTGCCAACAGGTCGAATACCGGGAGTGACAAGCTTAAATTCTTTACCAAGAGATTGGCTTAGCATGCTGGCTTCTTGCGCCGAACACACAACACCGTCTAGGCCAGAATCTTGAGTGAGTTTGGCTAAACGTTGTACGTGCTCTTGCGGTGATACATTAATCCCCACTTCCGCTAAATCCTGCGCTTCCATGCTAGTAAGCACCGTCACCGCAATCAACAGCGGAGCATCTTTACCATAGCTGTCTAAAGATGCCTTGGCAGCTTCCATCATGCGACGACCACCACTGGCATGTACATTAACCATCCAAACACCTAAATCAGCAGATGCTGCAACCGCCTTAGCTACCGTGTTAGGGATGTCATGAAACTTAAGATCCAAAAACAAATCAAATTTTCTATCGACAATTTGTTTGACGAAACTAGACCCAAAATGGGTAAACATTTCTTTGCCAACTTTTAAACGACAGCTAGCCGGATCTATTTGATCAATAAAACTAAGCGCTGCCTTTTGGTCGGCATAATCAAGCGCCACCACAACTTTAGGATCGGCAACAAGGTTGGTATTCATTTTATTCTCCATCTAATCCGCGTATCGGTTTTACTGAGCCCCAGCTCTTACATGAGGGGCACTGCCAAAAAATTGATTTAGTGGCAAAGCCACATTTTCGACAGCGACAATTCGGGCTCATCTTTAACTGTTCTAGCACCAGTTTTCTTAAACTGTCTAAGCTGGTTTTAGCTCTTCCCTCTTCAGCTAACTCGAGGTGATAAACCATTAGCTGATAAAAGCCCTTCATGGTTGGGTTTTTAACCAATTGTTTCGCTACTGCGGCTTCACCACTTTCAATACCTTGCTTTTGTGCAATATAGTCAGCGATTTTTAAGCCTACAGATGCGCCAGCCCCTTTATTCCATGCATTATCAAGCCAGCTAATCATCCCTTGTGGATCGTGAGCCTGGCGAAAGCACACTTCAAGACGTGGCAAGGTTTCACTGACAAAGTCGATATCTTGTTCAACCACCATGGCAAGGTACTTTAGCGCTTGCTTGTGATCGGCTTGCTCTATCATCAGATCGGCCAAGCCAATACTGGCGCGAACGCAACGTTTATCTACTTGCAACGCTTTTTTCAGTTCCGACATCGCGGCCTTTATTTCACCCGCTAAATGGGCTTCATTGGCCAATTCACAATGAAAATGTGCAATATCCCGCACGGCTGTTTTAACTTGGCTTTTTTGTAATTGCTGGGCCACTTTAATGGCTTTGAGCCATTCTTTGGTTTGTTGATAAATCAGTAATAATTGCTGCAGTGCTTGAATTTTGTAATCAGGCTCAACCACCAGCTGTAAAAACAATGCTTCACTGCGATCAATTAACCCCGCGGCACTATAATCCTTCGCCAACTGTGACATGGCTAAATGTTTTTGTTCGGCAGTGAGAGAGGGGCGCGCAATCAGATTTTGGTGGATACGAATAGCTCTGTCTACTTCACCGCGCTGGCGAAATAAATTACCTAACGCCAAATGGGTTTCAATAGTCTCACTATCAACTTCCAATAGTTCAATAAATAAATCGACGGCTTTATCAGGCTGGTCACTCAATAAAAAGTTAAGGCCAGTAACATAGTCACGGCTTAATTTATTAGAACTTTGCTGTTGGTTTTGATGTAGCCCACGTCGACCCATATACCAGCCATAGCCAGCAGCTATGGGTAACAGCAAAAATAACAGCTCAAGCATTCGGGATTAATCCTTTAACGGAAGCTTCCTTAAATGTGCGAGCTCTTCTGTTTGACGGGTAACTTTTTTGGTTAAGCGTTTGTTGCTGATTTTAAGCTTTAGGTATAACAAGCTACTGATCGCAGCGCCTAAAGTAAAAGCAATGCCAAAGGTAATCGCAATTAAAACTGACAACCTGACATCTGATTGGGCAATTAAATAGTTGAATGTCACTAGCGTGTCATTTTTTAAACCAACAAAGATAGCTATCGCGAATAGAATTGCGAGAGAAATAAAAGTAATAACAGCTTTCACTTGGCCTCCAAAATGCCCATAAACACAGAGAGATACATAATTCGGCATAGATTACACCAAATCAGGTTTCTATCCTAATTGTCAGGCAATAAAAAACGGCACAAGGCCGTTTTTAAATATCGCAACTAAGATCCAAGACTTAGGTTTACACGCTCTCTTAATTCCTTGCCAGGTTTGAAGTGAGGCACATACTTGCCATCCAATTCAACTTTTTCACCGGTTTTAGGATTGCGACCGACACGAGGTGCGCGATAATGTAATGAAAAACTACCAAACCCTCGGATCTCAATGCGATCGCCGGAGGCGAGAGTTTCAGTCATTTGCTCTAGGATTTCTTTAATCGCTAGCTCAACTTCTTTAGCTGATAATTGTAAATGTCTGCTGGTGAGTCGTTCAATGAGATCTGACTTTGTCATAGGTGCTCCCATAGGGTTAAAAACTGTTTGTGCTACTGCAGAAACAAATAAGAGGGGCAAAGCCCCTCTTCTGACTCTGTAACTACTTATTCAGTAACTATTTTTTAGTTTACTCTAAGTAGCCCAGTTTACAAATATAAGGGTATAAATTTTTACCCTTTATTTATAATTATTAGTCGTTTTTAGCCGCTTTGAAAGCTTCAGCCATTGCGTTGCTGAATGCGCCTTCGTCTTGCTGCTTGCTGTTTAGGCCTTCGATAGCTGCTTTCTCTTCAGCTTCATCTTTAGCACGTACAGATAAGCTTACGATGCGGTTCTTACGGTCAACACCAACAAACTTAGACTCTAGATCGTCGCCTACAGAAACAACAGTTGTTGCGTCTTCAACACGGTCACGAGAAATGTCAGCTACGCGGATGTAACCTTCAACGCCTTCAGCAAGTTCTAGTTTAGCGCCTTTAGCGTCAACTTCGATTACTTTACCTACAATTACAGCGCCTTTTTTCTTGTCAGCGATGTAGTTGTTGAACGGATCTTCAGCGATTTGCTTAACGCCTAGGCTGATGCGCTCGCGCTCTGGGTCAACTTGTAGTACCACAGCTTCGATTTCGTCGCCTTTCTTGAAGTCGCGAACGGCTTCTTCACCAGCAACATTCCAGCTGATGTCAGAAAGATGTACAAGACCGTCGATACCACCGTCAAGACCGATGAAGATACCGAAATCAGTAATAGACTTGATCTTACCGCTAACACGATCACCTTTGTTGTGAGTGCTAGAGAAAGATTCCCAAGGGTTAGCAATACATTGCTTAAGACCTAGAGAGATACGACGACGTTCTTCGTCGATATCAAGAACCATAACTTCAACGCTGTCACCCACGTTAACAACTTTAGATGGGTGGATGTTTTTGTTAGTCCAATCCATTTCGCTTACGTGTACTAGACCTTCAACGCCTTCTTCGATTTCAACGAAACAGCCGTAATCAGTTAGGTTAGTTACACGACCAGTCAGCTTAGTGCTTTCTGGGTAACGGTTAGCAATTGCTACCCATGGATCTTCGCCTAGTTGCTTAAGACCTAGTGATACACGAGTACGCTCACGATCGAACTTAAGTACTTTAACGTTGATTTCATCACCTACGTTAACGATTTCACTTGGGTGCTTAACGCGTTTCCAAGCCATGTCAGTGATGTGTAGTAGACCGTCAACACCGCCAAGATCAACGAATGCGCCGTAGTCAGTAAGGTTCTTAACGATACCTTTAACAGCTTGACCTTCTTGTAGGTTTTCAAGTAGTTCATCACGCTCTGCACTGTTTTCAGTTTCGATAACAGCACGACGAGAAACAACAACGTTGTTGCGTTTTTGGTCTAGCTTGATAACTTTGAATTCTAGGTCTTTGTACTCTAGGTGAGCAGTGTCGCGAACTGGGCGCACGTCTACTAGAGAACCAGGTAGGAAAGCACGGATACCGTTTAATTCAACAGTGAAACCGCCTTTAACTTTACCATTGATAACACCAATAACAGTTTCTTGCTCTTCGTAAGCTTTCTCTAGAACGATCCAAGCTTCATGGCGCTTAGCTTTTTCACGAGATAGCTGAGTTTCACCGAAACCGTCATCAGTTGCATCAAGCGCAACGTCAACTTCATCACCTACGCTAACTTCTAATTCACCAGCAGCATTTTTGAACTGGTCAATAGAGATAGGAGATTCTGATTTAAGACCTGCATCTACAAGTACGATACCGTTTTCGATAGCAACGATTGTACCTTTGATGATCGCACCAGGGCGCGTTTCGATTTCGTTTAGAGACTCTTCAAAGAGTTGAGCAAAAGATTCAGTCATGTTATTAGACACTTTTTAGTTAATGACAACCACTCATGATCCATCGCGAGTGGGGTTGCTGTACAAAGTTCATTCCATCCTTAGAACAAACATTAACGACAAGGATTATTCTGAGAATTATTCTACGAATTATTCCTTGTTGAGATTCAATTTTTCATTTACATAGTCAACGACCATTTCAACTACCTGATTAATATCAAGTTCTGTTGAATCAATGACCAATGCATCATCAGCCGGTTTTAAAGGCGCCACAGGTCGATTTCTGTCTCTGTGATCCCGCTCTTCAATCTCGGCCAAAAGATGCGCGATATTAACATCAAAGCCCTTGACTTGCAATTGCTTATAGCGTCGCTCAGCCCGTGCTGCGGCACTGGCATCTAAAAAGATTTTTACTGGCGCATCAGTGAAAACCACTGTACCCATATCACGACCATCAGCAATTAAACCAGGCGCTTCACGGAAACTGCGCTGACGACGTAACAATGCTTCACGTACCCGTGGAAACGCTGCTACTTTAGAAGCCGCATTTCCGGTTTCTTCAGTGCGAAGATCGCGACTGACGTCTTCTCCTTCTAAAAATACTCGTACGCCGTCCACTGTCGGTTTAAATACAACATCTAAATGCCCCGCCAATAAGGAAACTGCGTCTTCATTTTCTAATTCAACATTATGATGCAGTGCGGCTAACGCCAACACACGATAAATTGCGCCACTGTCTAATAAATGCCAATTGAATTTTTCTGCCAATTTCTGGCAAAGGGTACCTTTACCCGAGCCACTTGGACCATCAATTGTAATTACTGGGGCCTTCGCCACCATATAACGCCTCCACAACACTTAGTTTCAGTGTTTGATTATTTAGTTGTCAAAAAATCGCGGCCAATTATACCCAAGCCAGATAACATCAGCTAGGCAGATACCAAGTTATGTGAAGGCTTATTGATTTTTCAAAAATATAATTCAATACGCCTTGCAACAGGGCATACCTTACTAGGCACAATATTGATTGGAAATAGTGACATTAAGGCGCTTCAAAACGATCACATTCAGATAAAAATTGCTCCACCTTTCCAACCATCTCAGTCGAGCCAACAAAGTACGGCGAGCGCTGATGTAGCTCTGTTGGTTCAATATCCATGATCCGTCGCTGCCCATCGCTGGCCTTACCACCAGCTTGCTCGGCTAAAAATGCAATAGGGTTGCATTCATACAATAAACGCAACTTGCCTGCTGGTGCACTGGCGGTGGTGGGATACATATAAATGCCACCTTTTAATAAGTTGCGATGGAAATCTGAAACTAATGAACCAATATAGCGAGAGGTATAAGGACGGTTTTCTTCGGGCACCTGCTCTTGGCAGTATTTGAGGTATCGCTTCACGCCAAGGGGGAACTTAATGTAGTTGCCTTCATTAATAGAATATATCTTGCCTTGTGTCGGCATTTTTAAATCTTGGTGAGAAAGACAAAATACGCCAATGGATGGATCAAGAGTAAAACCATGGACGCCATTACCAGTGGTATATACCAACATGGTCGACGAGCCATAAATCACATACCCTGCGGCAATTTGTTTATGACCAGGTTGCAAAAAGTCTGCCAGCGTCACTTCAGAGCCAATCGGAGAAATACGCTTATAAATGGAAAAAATGGTGCCTACCGACACGTTCACGTCGATATTAGATGAGCCATCAAGCGGGTCCATCAAAATAATGTATTTGCCGTTTTTCGATTTGGTGCCTTGAAACGCTATAAACTCTTCTTCTTCTTCTGAAGCGACACCACACACTTCACCGCGCGCTTCCATTGCTGCCTTAAATTTGTCATTAGCATAAAGGTCTAGCTTTTGTTGCTCTTCTCCTTGCACATTCTCACCACCAGCACTGCCGACTATATCGACAAGGCCTGCCTTGTTTATTTCGCGGTTGACAACTTTAGCGGCTAACCGAATAGCCCCCAACAAAGCACTTAAGCTGCCCGATGCATCTGGAAAATCCAGTTGTTTTTCAACAATAAACTCACCCAGTGTTTTCATTGGCTCTGACATAATTTCTACCTTATACCTATATATGACTTTCTTATGGTTTTCAGATCCTTCCCTTTTAATCCTAGACTCAACCTTGAACTAGTGCGGCAAGTAAATGCCTAAAATACTTAATTTTAGATACAAAAAAAGGAGCCGGTTGGCTCCTTTGTTTTAGTGGCTGACTTGTTTGAGTTTATCAAAGTAGTCAGGGAATGTTTTCGATGTACACCCTGGGTCATTTATCGTCACCGGCGTATCACTTAATGCCACCAGCGAGAAACACATGGCTATACGATGGTCATCATAGGTATCAATCGCGGCATGGGTTAGCTTGGCCGGAGGAGTGACTTCAATAAAGTCATGCCCTTCAACTACCTCTGCACCTACTTTACGCAGCTCGGTCGCCATCGCCGCCAAACGGTCGGTTTCTTTTACGCGCCAGTTATAAACGTTGCGGATCGCCGTCGTGCCTTTAGCAAACAGCGCCGTGGTCGCGATAGTCATGGCCGCATCAGGAATGTGGTTCATGTCTAGATCAACCGCCGTTAGCTCACCGACTGATGATTTAATATAATCATCGCCCCACTCTATTTTCGCCCCCATGGCTTCCAGTACATCAGCAAATTGCACATCACCTTGTACCGATTTTTTGCCAATACCTGTCACTTTTATGGTGCCGCCCTTTATCGCAGCGGCCGCTAAAAAATAAGAGGCCGAAGATGCATCACCTTCCACCAAAAATTTACCTGGGGCGGTATACGTTTGATTACCTTTAATGACAAAACGTTGGTAGTCGTGGTTTTCTACTTCCACACCAAACTGCGCCATAATGTGCAGGGTAATTTCAATGTAAGGCTTAGACACTAAGTCACCGATAATTTCAATTTCGGTATCGGCCTTTGCATAAGGTGCCGCCATCAAAAAAGCCGTTAAAAACTGACTAGAAACTGAGCCATCAATTTTGATCTGGCCACCGTTTAAACCCGTGCCTTTAATACGCAGTGGCGGATAATCGGTATTTTTAAGGTATTCAACATCGGCGCCAGCTTGGCGCAGTGAATCAACCAAGCTGCCAATGGGGCGCTCTTCCATTCTTGGCTCACCCGTTAATAGGTATTCGCCTTGACCTAAACAAAGAGCAGCACACAAAGGGCGCATCGCTGTACCCGCATTACCTAAAAACAATTCCATCTCACCTTGAGTTGAAAAAGCACGGCCTAACCCTTCTACCACACAAGTGGTTTTGTCTGCTGACAATTCATAACTAACGCCGAGCGCTTTTAGCGCGTTTAACATATGGCGAATATCGTCACTGTCGAGTAGGTTGGTTAATGTGGTTGTCCCTTTAGCCAATGCCGCCAATAATAGCGCACGATTAGAGACACTTTTTGAACCTGGAAGGTTTATTTCACCATCAATTTTGGCGATGGGATTCAGAGTTAAAGATTCCATTAATTTCCTACTTATTTGCCGAGTTCGAGCACGTTGATCAAGGCTGTTTTAAAGGTTTGATTTTCTTGCTCAGTGCCAATACTGACGCGAAGATGATTCGGCATGCCATAGCCACCAATAGGACGAACAATCACACCCAGTTGCAGTAATTGGTTATAAACAGGGTTGGCATCTCGCCCCGTATCAAAAGTGATAAAGTTACCTTTTGATGGGATGTATGGCAAATCATACTGCGTAAAGAAGCTTTCTAAATCCTTCATGCCTTGCTGATTTAATGCCACACTACGGGCCAGATATTCACTATCTTGTAACGCTGCACATGCCGCGGCAATTGCCAAGCTATTGCAGTTAAATGGCTGACGTACACGATTAAGTAGATCGGCTATGACATCGTTTGACATAGCGTAGCCCACGCGCAGTGCAGCTAAACCATAGGCCTTAGAAAAAGTGCGGGTGATCACTAAGTTAGGGTATTGCTTGAGCCACGCCACGCTGTCAGCTTGCTCATCCGCATATTCATAATATGCTTCGTCTAACACTACAATAATATGACTTGGCACCTTAGCTAAAAATGCCAATAACTGTGCTGAGCTTAAACAAGTGCCCGTAGGGTTGTTTGGGTTAGCAATAAAGATCATCTTGGTTTTGTCAGTGATTGCGCTAGCCATGGCGTCTAAGTCATGTCCCCAATCTTTGGCCGCTACCGCAACGGCTTTAGCGCCAATAGATTGCGTTACCAGAGGATATACCACAAATGCATACTGCGAAAAAATCACTTCATGCTGTGCACTGACAAAGGTACGCGCCAAAATTTCTAACACGTCGTTTGAGCCATTACCTAAGGTAATTTGATTGGTGTTAATCTGATATTTATTGGCCAAGGCTGTTTTCAAGTCATAACCGTTTGCGTCTGGGTAGCGCGTTAGCTCTGCTAATTCTGCACTAATCGCCGCTTTAACCGCATCACTTGGGCCCAAAGGGTTTTCGTTAGAGGCGAGCTTAACAATATTGCTTAAACCCAATTCCCGCTCTAATTCATCAACGGGCTTGCCCGCTTGATAGGGGTGTAACCCTTGCACGCCAGTATTGGCTAATGCCACAAAATCACAACTCATGTTCGCTCCTAGCTATGCTGCTTGGCAAATTTATCCATAAATGCCACAAGGGCTTCCACACCTGCTTTTGGCATGGCGTTATATATGCTGGCACGCATTCCGCCAACAATACGGTGGCCTTTCAACGTCAGTAAGCCTTGCGCTTCCGATTCCGTTAAAAATTGCTCATTGAACGTTTCATCGACTAACTGAAACGGCACGTTCATCCAACTGCGATACTGCGGGTCAACCTTGTTTTGGTAGAAATCACTGCTATCTACATAGTCATACAGTAGTTTTGCTTTCGTTTCATTATGCTCAGCCATGGCAGCTAAACCACCTTGCTGCTTTAGCCACTGGAACACTAAACCCGCTAAGTACCAACTATAAGTTGGCGGAGTGTTGAACATTGAATCAGACTCAGCCAATACTTTGTAATCAAAAATCGATGGGATAGCTTGGCGCGATCTGCCTATTAAATCATCACGCACTATGACTAATGCAAGACCCGACGGACCGATATTTTTTTGTGCGCCCGCATACACCACACCAAATTTGCTGATGTCGATAGGACGCGACAAAATCGTTGAGCTCATGTCTGCCACTAAAGGCACGTCACCGGTATCTGGAATATTTGAGATTTCAAGGCCTTCAATCGTCTCATTGGGACAATAATGAACAAAAGCAGCATTAGGATTAAGTGGCCACTCACTGCTATCTAATAGGGAAGCTTGGCCTTGAGCCGTTTCGCAACGAATATCAATTTGGTTAATCTTACCGTGCTTTTTCGCTTCTTCAGCGGCTGATTGGGCCCACTGACCAGTAATAATGTAATCTGCTTCTAGCTTCTCGCCAAATAGGTTCAACGGCACGGCTGCAAACTGACCACGGCCGCCACCTTGACAAAATAGCACTTTATAATTATCTGGGATTTGCAATAAATCCCGAAGATCTTGCTCAGCCTGGTTGGCTAATGCAATGTAGTCTTTACTGCGATGGCTCACTTCCATTACTGACACATTAAGATCGTTCCAGTTACGAAATTCACCTTGCGCCTGCTCCATTACCGCAGTGGGTAACATGGCAGGACCGGCACAAAAATTATAAACCTGAGTCATTATCTACTTCCGAAAAATAAAACGAGCGGCATAAGCCGCTCGTTTTGGTTGTTACTGATTATTCTTGTTCCGTTGGCTGTTCATCGGGTGGCAGCTGCGCTTGCTCCCCATTCACCGCCTCTGGGTTGTCGTTTTCTGTATCATCGAGTAGTTCAACTTCTTCTACTTCTTCAATACGTTGCAAGGCAACCACTTGCTCGCCCTCACTGGTACGAATAAGGGTTACACCTTGGGTATTACGACCCACCACTGACACCTCATCAACCCGAGTACGTACTAGGGTACCTTTGTTCGAGATCAACATGATGTCTTCGGTTTCTTCAACTTGAACCGCGCCGACCACGTTACCATTACGCTCACTCACTTTAATTGAAACCACACCTTGAGTCGCACGACCTTTGGTTGGGTATTCAGATTGTGGCGTGCGTTTGCCGTAGCCGTTTTCGGTGACCGTTAATATATCACCTGATTCATTTGGAATGATCAACGATACCACTTTTTGACCATCAGCCAATTTAATACCACGTACACCTGTCGCCGTACGGCCCATCGGTCTTACGCCGCGGAACCTAATTTCAGGTTGGCCATGTTCGTCAAGCACTGGATTACCGTCTTCATCAAGTACTGGCGTTTCTTCTGACTCTTTAAAGCGAACTACTTTACCGGCATCAGAGAACAGCATTATTTCACTGTCACCATGAGTAATAGCAACGCCAATTAGCTCATCGTCGTCTTTCAGGTTAATCGCGATTAAACCTGAACTACGCGGTTTGCTGTAAGCACTTAGTGCGGTCTTTTTCACTGTGCCCGATGCTGTCGCCATTAGGATAAACTTGTCATCTTGGTATTCGCGCACTGGCAAGATAGCGGTAATTCGTTCGTTTTCTTCAAGTGGCAGAATATTAATAATTGGACGACCACGTGCAGCACGTGAAGCCAATGGCAATTGATAGACTTTCAGCCAGTACAATTTACCGCGGCTAGAGAAACATAAGATAGTGTCGTGGGTATTAGCGACCAATAAACGCTCGATGAAGTCTTCATCTTTCATCTTAGTGGCAGCCTTACCTTTACCACCACGACGCTGAGCTTCGTAATCGGTGAGAGGCTGATATTTCACATAGCCCTCACGCGACAAGGTCACCACAACGTCTTCTTCAGTGATCAAGTCTTCCATATCGATATCACCGCTCATCGCAGTAATTTCAGTACGACGTTCGTCGCCAAATTGCTCACGCACTAGCTCTAGCTCTTCACGAATCACCTCGATTAGACGCTCAGGGCTGTTCAGAATATGTAGCAAGCTTGCAATCAGCTCAAGTAGTGACTTGTATTCATCAAGGATTTTTTCGTGCTCGAGGCCCGTTAACTTATGTAAACGTAAGTCTAGGATTGCTTGAGCCTGTTGCTCGGTTAAGAAATAACCGTCTTCGCGAATACCGTATTGCTCTTCCAACCAATCTGGACGCGCAGCATCAACACCCGCACTTTCTAACATGGCTGCGACATTACCCAGCTCCCAACCACGCGCTTGCAATGCCAATTTGGCTTGAGCAGGTGTAGAAGACTCACGAATCAACTCAATAATCGGGTCGATATTAGCAAGGGCAATGGCAAGACCTTCTAAGATATGCGCACGATCGCGCGCTTTTCTTAGTTCAAATACAGTGCGGCGTGTCACCACTTCACGGCGATGACGAATAAAGCTTTCTAGTGTTTCTTTTAGGTTAAATAACTTAGGTTTGCCATTTTCTAGGGCCACCATGTTAATACCAAAAGACACTTGCATTTGCGTTTGCGCATACAAGTTGTTCAATACCACTTCAGCCACATCACCACGTTTCACTTCGATTAGTACACGAATGATACGGGTGGACTCATCACGAATGGCACTGATACCTTCGATTTTTTTCTCTTTTACCAACTCAGCAATTTTTTCAATCAAGCGCGCTTTGTTCACTTGATAAGGCAGTTCGTGAACAATAATGGTTTCACGCCCTGTTTTAGCATCGGTTTCGATATCGGCGCGGGCACGAATGCGTAATTTACCGCGACCGGTGTTATATGCATCAACAATGCCTTTACGGCCGGCAATGATGCCGTGAGTTGGAAAATCTGGGCCTGGAATATGCTCCATTAACTCAGCAACCGTCAGCTCGCTGTTTTCTATTAGTGCTAAACAACCATTGATCACTTCGGTCAAGTTATGAGGCGGAATATTCGTTGCCATGCCCACCGCAATACCCGACGATCCATTGACTAATAGATTGGGTATTTTGGTCGGCAGAACCGCAGGTATTTCTTCTGTGCCATCATAGTTAGGCACAAAGTCCACGGTTTCTTTATCTAAATCGGCCAGTAACTCATGGGAAATTTTGTCCATGCGAATTTCGGTATAACGCATCGCCGCAGCGGAGTCGCCATCTACCGAGCCAAAGTTACCTTGGCCGTCTACTAGCATATAACGCAATGAGAAGTCTTGCGCCATACGAACAATGGTGTCGTAAACTGCTGTATCACCGTGAGGGTGATATTTACCTATTACATCACCTACCACACGGGCAGACTTTTTATAGGGTTTGTTCCAGTCATTGCCCAGTACACTCATGGCAAATAACACACGTCGATGCACAGGTTTTAAACCATCGCGTACATCAGGAAGTGCACGTCCAACAATGACGCTCATGGCATAGTCGAGATAAGATGTTTTTAACTCATCTTCGATATTTACCGGCGTAATATCTTTTGCAAGATCGCTCATATAAGCCTAAATCCCTAAATCTAATAATTTCGGTCTGATTTGACGAGGGGAGGATTCTAGCACACTTTCGTGTCAGGGACAGAGGGAGGAATGGCACATAACCCGCAACTTTTTTGAAAAAATGGCTTTTTTCAGATCCACTCCCGCATATAATGGCTACAGAATTTTTAGATGAATAAAAAAGCAGCACAAATCATGAATGTAGATGCACAAGAAATAGCAAAATTTGAAGCGATGGCGAGCCGTTGGTGGGATTTAGAAGGCGATTTTAAGCCCCTTCACTTGCTCAACCCTACCCGTCTTGACTATATCAATCGTGGCTGTCAGGGCTTATTTGGTAAAAAAGTGCTCGATGTGGGATGCGGCGGCGGCATTCTTGCCGAAAGCATGGCGCACAAAGGCGCTATCGTCACTGGACTCGACATGGGCACAGAACCATTAGAGGTAGCGCGCCTACATGCATTAGAAACAGGCGCCAAGCTTGATTATATTCAAATGACCGCAGAGCAACACGCTAATGAACGGCCTCATAGCTATGATGTGGTCACTTGTATGGAGATGTTAGAACACGTGCCCGATCCCGCTTCCGTTATTGCAGCCTGCCGACAATTGGTTAAACCTGATGGGGTGGTTTTCTTCTCTACTATTAACCGCACCGCCAAATCTTATCTCATGATGATCATTGGCGCTGAATATGTCTTACGTTGGGTGCCTAAAGGCACACATGAACACCAAAAGTTTATTCGCCCGTCTGAATTTTTAAACTTTACCGATCAAGTCGGCTTACAGTGTACTGATTTGACCGGCGTACACTATCACCCCATATTGAAAAACTTTTATTTGGCGGAAAATGTGGACGTGAATTACATGTTGATGACAAAACCATTAGCCGAATAAATAAAAACATCAATTTTTGATAATGTGCACATTTTTTTACCTCAAATAACGGCTTTCATTAGCCCTACAAATAACGTGTATTTAAGCCAAGCCAAGTGTTATCAGCCTTGCCTGATAACCTCGGCTGTTGGCTTTTTAGGCAACCAGTTAAAATAAAAAATATTTTAACTTTTGCCTAAAAAAACACTTGAAATTTAGTTGGTCTAAACCCGATTGGAGATCAATGGTTAGCTATCACTAACCTTGCTAATTCTTTCACACTTTATCCACAAGTTATGATCAAGTTTCCCCCTTGCAAAATAACGCATACCTCATTATCTTGTAGCTAATCAGAAGCAAAACACTACATATTGTGTTTATACAGATTTAAAGACACCAGAGGGCAATATTAGAACGTCATATTATTGTCGTTCCTGATAGCGCCTTTTGTTGTTTCTGAATCCATGCTCATTCACCTAGTTATTACAAATCTAAAAGGCGTTATGCGATGAATAAAAATCTGTTGGTCACCAAACGTGATGGCAATAAAGAAGCGATTGATTTAGATAAAATACATCGCGTTATCACATGGGCAGCAGAGGGATTAAATAACGTATCTGTATCTCAGGTTGAGTTAAAATCTCACATCCAATTTTACGACGGCATCAAAACCGAGAATATTCACGAAACCATTATCAAGGCAGCAGCTGATTTAATCTCGCCACAAACACCTGATTACCAATATCTGTCTGCGCGCTTAGCCGTGTTTCATCTACGTAAGAAAGCTTACGGCACCTTTGAGCCACCACATTTGTACGACCACGTGGTTAAAATGTGTGAAATGGATAAATACGACCGTCACCTGCTAAATGATTACAGCCAAGCTGAATTCAATGAAATGAATGACTTTGTTGACCACTGGCGTGACATGACCTTCTCTTATGCTGCAGTGAAACAGCTTGAAGGCAAGTATTTAGTTCAAAACCGCGTAACCGGTGAAATATTTGAAAGTGCACAATACTTATACGTATTAGTGGCGGCTTGCTTATTCGCCAACTACGACAAATCTATCCGTATGGATTATGTGCGCCGTTTTTATGATGCTATCTCAACCTTTAAATTGTCACTGCCGACCCCCATCATGTCAGGCGTGCGCACCCCTACTCGCCAGTTCAGCTCATGTGTACTGATTGAAACGGGTGATAGCTTGGACTCAATTAATGCCACAGCCAGTGCCGTGGTGAAATACGTGTCACAGCGTGCGGGCATTGGTATTAACGCGGGCCGCATTCGCGCCTTAGGCAGTGAAATTCGTGGCGGTGAAGCCTTCCATACCGGCTGTATTCCGTTTTACAAATACTTCCAAACTGCGGTTAAATCGTGTTCACAAGGCGGCGTACGTGGCGGTGCTGCCACTGTGTTTTACCCTATTTGGCACTTAGAAGTTGAATCGCTATTAGTATTAAAGAACAACCGTGGCGTGGAAGAAAACCGCGTCCGTCACTTAGATTACGGCGTCCAACTCAGCAAGCTGTTCTACACCCGTTTAATTAAAGGCGGCAATATTAGCCTGTTTAGCCCATCTGATACACCTGGGTTGTACGATGCCTTTTTCGAAGACCAAGACAAGTTTGAAGCTTTGTATCTACAATACGAGCAAGACAGCAATGTGCGGAAAAAAACCATCAAAGCGGTCGATCTATTCGCTCTGCTGATGCAAGAGCGTGCTAGCACAGGTCGGATCTACATTCAAAACGTCGACCACTGTAATACTCACAGCCCATTTGACTCAAAAGTGGCACCCATCCGCCAGAGTAACTTATGTCTGGAAATTGCGTTGCCAACGAAGCCACTGCAACACGTTAACGACGAGAATGGTGAAATAGCCCTATGTACCCTATCTGCCTTTAACTTAGGTGCGCTAGAGAGTTTAGATGAGCTAGAAGAGTTGTCTGATTTGATTGTGCGAGCCCTTGATAGCCTATTAGACTATCAGGACTACCCGATCCCAGCGGCACAAACGAGCAGCTTAAATAGACGTACCTTAGGGGTTGGCGTGATCAACTACGCTTATTACCTAGCAAAAAATGGTGTGTACTACTCAAACGGCAGTGCTAACAACCTAACACACCGCACCTTTGAAGCCATTCAATACTACCTATTGAAAGCATCAAACGGCTTAGCGAAAGAGAAAGGCGCCTGTCCATCATTTAATGAGACAACTTATTCTCAAGGTATCATGCCTATTGATACCTACAAGTCGGATTTGGACAATATCTGCACTGAAAAACTGCATTTAGACTGGGATACGTTACGCGAGGAGATTAAAACTCACGGTCTACGCAACTCAACGTTATCAGCTCTAATGCCATCGGAAACATCGAGCCAAATTTCAAATGCAACCAATGGTATTGAACCTCCGCGTGGTTTTATCAGTATAAAAGCAAGTAAAGACGGTATTTTAAAGCAAGTGGTGCCAGAATATGAGCGCTTAAAAGATAACTACGAGCTACTTTGGAACATTCCAAACAATACCGGTTATCTTGAGCTAGTGGGTATAATGCAAAAATTTGTCGACCAAGCCATTTCAGCTAACACCAACTACGACCCCGCCAAATTTGAAGGTGGCAAGGTGCCAATGAAAATGCTGATGAAAGACTTGTTAACGGCTTATAAAATGGGCCTTAAAACCTTGTATTACCATAACACCCGCGATGGCGCAGCCGACAGCCAAACCGATTTACAGCCAGAAGATGATGGCTGTGAAGGCGGCGCGTGTAAAATCTAATCAAACGGGGAAGCTTAGCTTCCCGCTTTAATGTTGTATTCAGAGCGAAACAGAATGAATAAGTACACTACCTTTTCAAAAGTACAAAATAACGCCCTCACTGAGCCGATGTTTTTTGGTAACCCAGTGAATGTCGCCCGTTATGATCAGCAAAAATTTGAAATTTTTGAAAAATTAATTGAAAAACAGCTTTCATTCTTTTGGCGTCCAGAAGAAGTAGACGTTAGCCGTGATCGTGTTGACTTCCAAGACTTGCCCGAGCACGAGCAACACATTTTCATCTCAAATCTCAAATACCAAACCTTGTTGGACTCCATTCAAGGTCGCAGTCCTAACGTAGCACTGCTGCCGTTGGTATCATTACCTGAACTTGAAACCTGGATTGAGACATGGGCATTTTCTGAGACCATTCACAGCCGCAGTTACACCCATATCATCCGTAACTTGTTCAACAACCCAAGTGACGTATTTGATGACATCGTTAACAACGAAGAAATCCTAAAACGTGCTGATGATATTGCGGGTTACTATGATGATTTAATCACCGCTACCCAGTTTTACCAATTACACGGTGAAGGCGATTACACTCATAGCGATGGCCGCGTAGAAACCATTACCATTAGAGCCTTAAAGCGTAAGGTTTACTTATGCATGAACTCAGTTAACGCGTTAGAAGCAATTCGCTTTTATGTCAGCTTTGCCTGCTCCTTTGCTTTTGCAGAGCGTGACTTACTCGAAGGCAATGCCAAAATCATTAAGCTCATTGCCCGTGATGAAGCGCTACATCTTAATGCCACACAGCACATTTTAAACCTCTGGCGTGATGGTGCAGACGATCCTGAGATGGCTGAAATTGCCAAAGAATGTGAACAAGAAGCCATCGACATCTTCATGCGCGCCGCACAGCAAGAAAAAGATTGGGCTGAATACTTGTTTAAAGACGGCTCAATGATCGGCTTAAACAAAGACATTCTGTGCCAATACGTTGAATATATTGCCAACGTGCGCATGCAAGCTATCGGTTTCAAACCGCCCTTTGCCACTAAGTCAAACCCAATCCCATGGATCAACAACTGGCTGGTGAGCGATAACGTACAAGTCGCGCCGCAAGAGTCTGAAATCAGCTCTTACTTAGTGGGTCAAATTAACTCTGATATGGATGCTGACGATTTAGAGGATTTTGAACTGTAATGAGCAAGGAAATGGTCATCAATGGTGAAACTTTTCACGCCAGTGAGGAGCAAACCTTACTTGAAAACCTGGAGCAACAAGGTATTCAAACGGAATATCAATGTCGCGATGGCCATTGCGGTGCTTGTCAATGTCAATTGATCAGTGGCTCGGTAGAATACATTATCGAGCCACTCGCTTATGTGCGAAAAAATCATATCTTAACCTGCTGCAGTAAAGCGAAAACTGCCATTGAGCTTGTTATACCTGAAGCAAAATTGCCCCTAAAATTAACAGGTTAATTTAGCTTTAAAACAGCATGGAAATGCTGCAGCTAAGAGCCTTTGCTGCTACACTGCAAAACCTAACTGTTTATCATTAAGCGACAACAACAATGTCTTTTCTAACCAAACTCAAATGTGCCCTTACTTTAGGCCAAGGCGTGTTATTAGAAATGCCTGAGCTAAAAGCCACCGATAACCCTTTTGAATTTTTTCAACAGTGGCTTAAACAAGCCGAAGAATCAGGCATTATTTTACCTGAGTCGATGTCGGTAGCGAGTTGTGACACACAAGGCCGCCCTTCATCGCGCATGGTGTTACTGAAAGAAGTCGACGATCGCGGTTTTGTTTTTTATACCAACTACGGTAGCCGTAAAGCCCAGCAGCTTGATGCCAATCCGCATGCCGCCCTACTCTTTCATTGGAACATACTACAGCGTCAAGTGCGTATTGAAGGCCGCATTGAACGCGTCACATTTGAAGAATCACAAGCCTATTTCCATTCTCGTGGCCGTGGCAGCCAAATTGGCGCATGGGCATCTCATCAAAGTGAAGTGGCGCAAAGCCGCCAAGAGCTGATGGACAAAGTTAAATTCTACGAGCAAAAATTTGCTGGCCAAACGGTGCCTTTACCTGAGTTTTGGGGTGGCTATCGCGTGATCCCAGAGCGAATTGAATTTTGGCAAGGTAAAGCCGACCGCCTTCATGATCGTTTTGATTACCAAAAAGACGGTGCTGGGTGGAAAGTGGTGCGATTGAATCCGTAGCGAATGGAAGTGATGATGCAATTCATCACTTATCCCTTGTTACTTTAAAGTATGCTTAACAAATGAATGCCATATTCATTAATAGAAAACTCCACATAGAATGACTTAACTCACAATAATTTGAAAAATACACTATAAAATCATTTTAATTTGACCTTTACCTTTTTTTATTTTTATCTAAATGAATATTATCTATTTGAATAAAATAAATAACTTAAGGATGGGCCATGAACAAATTATTTTTTAGCATACTATTATCTGCCATATTATTTGGCTGTGGTGGCGGTGGCGGCGGAGCCAACGTTAATGAAGGGGATAACGTCCTTAATCAAAAAAAACCACAACCCTATAAACTAGATTCAACCGAAATAGCATCTTCTATAACCAATATTACCTATAAATTAGACATATACGTCCCCGTTGAGTATCAAGCTGGCGGTGCTCCGCTACCAGTAATTTATGCATCAGATGGGCAATGGAGAAGTAACAGTTACAAAGGTATATTAGAAAGCTCAGGCGTGTCGGCTGTACTTGTTGCGATTCATGAGGGTCCAAAAAGCCGTCGAAATATCGATTATTTAACACCCGGCGTCTATGATTACTACGAGTTTTTAACTCAAGAATTAATCCCTTTCGTAGAAAGTGAATATAGCGTACTGCCAACTAATAGAACCCTAGTTGGACATTCATATGGCGGAGCCATGTCTTTTTACTCTATGCTCATCGCAGACCCCAATCGATCTTACTTTGATAATTTCGTTTCTGCCGATCCAAGTGTTGCGGATACCGAGACCTTACTCAAGTTAGAGGAAGAGAGGTTTCATTTAAGCAAAAAAATGAACAGCAGAATGATATTAACAGGCGCGATGAAGGGCGGTAATGGTCCCGATGTTGAGATGGCATACGCTTATATGCAAAATCGGAAATATGAAGGCTTGAACATCACCCTGATTAAGCAAGATGTAACCCATGATCATAGCGCTGATCAAACCTTTAAAGATGCACTTCCACTATTATTCCCATAAGCGAGACGGGTATTCGAGCACAAGTCAGCAAGACTTGTGCTCTAACTTCTACAACCAGCCATCTCGCGCAAATTTTTCAGCTAAGCTATCTAGCTCAATATCTATTATCTGATGCCAATCTTGGGTCGGCAAATCTTGCCCTAATTGATGCACAAACCAGCTCATGAACACCGCATTTTCAAACGCACCGTGCAGGTAAATCCCCACTACATTTTCACGCTGCCAACCCAAATTAGATTGTAAAAATTCACTGACCTTACCGGTAGTTTGCGTTTGTCCATGGTGAATCTCATACCCGGTCATAGGTTGGTTTTGCCATTGAAAATGTACTTGCGAAGTAGACTTGATTTGCGCTAATTCTGTGGTTAATGGCAATAAGCCTAAGCCATCAAAATCACCTGCTTCTAAACGGCGCGGGTCAAGCAGCTTTTCACCTAATATTTGTAAACCGCCGCAAATACCCAGCACTAGCTTACCTTGTTGAGCCGCATCGATAACCGATTGAGCTAACCCCGTGTTAGCCAAATAGGCCATGCTGGCGCCTGAATTTTTACTGCCGGGTAAGATCACGGCATCAAAGCGTGACAAGCTTTGCTGTTCGCGGATCACCGTGACATTCACGCCTTGCTGATGAAACAGGGGATCAAACTCATCCATATTAGCGGCATAAGGATAAATCACTAACGCAATGTTTAGCTCGCCTTTAACAAAGGTGTCACTACCCCGAAAGGCATCTTCTTCTGGTAAACGGTGATCGTACATCGGAATGTTAGCCACCGTAGGAATACCGGTTTTTTCTTGCAACCAATCCATGGCATTGCCCAGCAGCAGCGGGTCGCCGCGAAATTTATTAAGCACAAAGCCTTTGATTAAGCCTTGCTCCTGCGGCGCTAAACACGCCCAAGTCCCTAGCAGATGAGCAAACGAGCCGCCACGATCAATATCAGAAATCAAATACACATCGGCCTGTGTTTCCAGCGCCACTGCCATATTGACAATATCACCGGCGCGTAAATTAATTTCCGCAGGGCTACCCGCCCCTTCTATGACTAGTTGATCATAATCAGACTGCAAACTGGTTAAGGCATTTTTTACATGCTGCCAGAGTAACGATTTACGTTCCATCCACGCCATGGCAGAAATTTCTGCATTGGCCACACCATTCACGATCACCTGGCTATAGGTATCGGCGCTAGGTTTCAGTAATACAGGGTTCATTCGCACATCGGGGGTGACTTTCGCGGCCAAAGCTTGCAAGTATTGCGCGCGACCAATTTCTAAACCATCGGGTGTAACGGCCGCATTATTACTCATATTTTGAGCTTTAAATGGTGCCACGTTAACACCGCGGTTAGCCAGAACACGGCAAGCCGCTGCTGCCAGTAAGGATTTGCCAGCATCACTGGTACATCCTAATAACATGATAGGTTTTGCCATTGTTTCCCTTTATGCAAAAAGTCGCCATCATACCGTTAAACTCACAGCGGTGAAATGGACGCGCTGACTTAATCCTCATGTCATCCAGTAAAAGCTGGCAACAGGCTCAATCTGATCTACACTATTTTAACTGTATATAAAAACAGGTGAGAGAGCATGAATACGCAACCGACTAAACTAACCTGCGCCATACTAACTGGGATGTTAACTGCCTTGAGTGCAAGTAGCAGTGCTGAAACCTGCTCCCAAACCCAGTTACAGCGGTTTTTAACGCAGCAAAACCAGGCCTACCATGCTGGCAATCCTTGTATCTCAGACTCATCTTTCGATCAACTCAATCAACTCCTCGCTCATCCAATCAGTACCTTAAACACAGACATAAACAATTCATGGGTGAGTCACCGTTACCCCATGAAAAGCCTTAATAGCACCACCAGCAAGCAAATGTTGTTGGAATTTATTAAACCCTTGTTGCAACGCGCCAATTCGTTAATCATTCAACCGAAAATTGATGGCATCGCGATTGAGCTTATTTATCATCACGGCCAATTAGCCCAAGCCAGTACGCGAGGAAACGGCGCAGCAGGTAAAGACATCACTGCATTGGTCTTACTTGCTCCGCACATACCTAAACGGCTTAATCAAAAGGCGCAGCAAGAGGAAGTGGTTATTTATGGCGAACTGTTTATTCCCCAACAAGCGTTTAAGCAAATACAGGATTATTCGAGTAGCCGACAGTTAACGGCCGCGTTGGCGCAACAAAAACAGCCCGATATGACGTTAGCCAATTTACTCAATTTCTTCCCATATCAATTGGCTCAACCGTTGCAGCCTAATGATCTGGCAAGCCAGCAGTTATTGGCGCAATGGGGCTTTAAAGCCACTCAAATCTTTAGCCAAACCATTAATGATATTGCGGATGCAGAGCGCTGGCTCAATACATGGCAACAAGATGTTGAACTGGATGCGGATATCGACGGCGTTGTGATAAAAGCCGCAGAACAAAACCTGCGCGACAGCTTAGGCAGTAATCAATCTTTTCCGCATTGGGCCATGGCGTTTAAGCCAAAAGCCAAGCGCGCGGAAGTAACCGTGACCAAACTGAGCTATCAAGTTGGTCGCACCGGTAAAATAACACCCATTTTGCATTTTACGCCAGTGTCTTTGGGTAATAAAACCGTGCAGAAAGTCTCTGGACACTCAGTCAAATACATCAAACAACATGAAATAAACCAAGGTAGCTCAATCACAGTGGCATTGGCAGGTAAAGCCACGCCAACCATCACCAAAGTCATCACCACGAGCACAGAGCAAGGTTATCAATTACCGTTTGTTAAACCCGGCCTTTGTTTATCTAGCGGCTATGCTTGTAAGCAGCGCTTTAAGCTGCAAATAAAATACACCATGAAAAAGCTAGGCTTGCCCTTAAATGTGAGAAAAGAAGTAAATCAATTGGTTAAACAAGGTGTGATCACCCAACTCGGTCAGCTTGGTCCCTTCTATCAAGCAACCTTTCATCGCAACTTAACCAAGCAGCGCCTACTCGCTAGCCTAACAGCACGCCCTTTAACCCTGAGTCATTTAAGCGCAATGGAGCATGAGCTAGAAAGGCAGCGATTACTGTTAGCGCGCTTAAGCATTTAGGCGCGAACATCCGTTATACTTAAGAGGCGTCAGAGTCAGACAACGGCAGCACCATTTCTATCAAACCGTCCTCTAGCTCGATAGTCACTTTAAAGCCTAATTTTTTTGCTAGCTCTGACATGCCGCGGTTTTGGATCATGGTAAATCCCATCAGCACTTGGGTGCCGTTGGCTTTGTAGTAGCGGATCAGTTTTTCCAATAAAAAACGCCCTAACCCTTGGCCTTGCATGTCGCCTTTCACCACCATTGCAAATTCGGCATCGGTATTATCGGGATCCGTTGAAGCCCTAACCACGCCTAAGGTATCACCCTCACCATGTTCATCACACGCCACCGCGACAAAAGCCATTTCACGGGCATAATCAATTTGCGTAAGCAGTGCCATTTCTTCATGGGTCATTTGTGCGCGCTCACCAAAGTAACGCTTGTATCGGTCTTCTGCTGATAAGCCAGAATCAAACACGCGGTGTTTAGGCTCATCTTCCGGCAAAATAGGACGCACTAACACTTTATTGCCATTCCGCAAGGTAAAATACTCTTCTAACTCTTTTGGATAAGGCCGGATCGCCAGTCTTGCCGCAGGGTCCCCTTCAAGAGACTGTAAGGTTACATTCACGTCTAACAAGGTAATGCTATCACCTGCAATTAATACTGGGTTGAAGTCGATGTCTAAGATCTCTGGACAATCAATGATCAAGTGTGCCACTTGAGTCAGCATCACACAAAGGGCTTCTATGTCAAAGCCAAGGGGCAAGTGACGGTCACGAATTTTTTGACTCTTAAGGGCATTAATCACCATATAACGAGCCAGCGCCATGTTTAGTGGTGGTAAAGCAACTGCTGCATCGCGACTGATATCCCACTCAGAGCCACCTTCTCCCAACAAAATAGCGGGACCAAATACAGGATCGTTTTTCACTGCAATGCGCAGCTCTTGTGCCCCTGCCGTTAATGCCATTTTTTGTACTATCATGCCGTCAATTCTTGCCGTTGGAAAACGGTCTATTACCCGTTGCGTCACAGATTGCGCGGCTTGCAAAACTTCAATTTGAGAATTAAGGTTAAGCACCACGCCATGCACATCTGACTTATGATGAATGTCGGGTGATTGCACTTTCAGCGCCACTGGGTAGCCTATACGGTTGGCTGTCTCTACCGCTTCACTGGCATCTTTCGCGTACCAAGTCGGAATGGTTTTTAATCCGTAAGCTTCCAAGACTGGCTGCATTTCGTGGGTTTCTAACACAGATTTACCCTTATCTAGAGCACGCTGTAATATGTCTCTGGCACGCTGAGCATTAGCGGGTAAATTAGCTGGGATAGATTGCGGCGTTTCCATCAATAGTTTTTGGTTGCGGCGGTATTCCACCATGTGCATAAACGCCCCGACAGCGCCCTCTGGCGTGCGATAGGTGGGTAAACCCGCAGCAGAGAATAATTTTCTGGCTTCATAGGCGGCTTGCTCGCCCGTCCAGTTGGTTAATATATTGAATCGTCGTTGATTTGGGTGCAATTTTACCGCACTGATCACAGCTTCCGCTGTTTCGCCACTATGGGCTAACGCAGAAGGTGAGTGCATAACCAAGACGGCATCGATATCCTTAGAGTTCATTAATACATCTACCGCTCGCGCATAACGCTCAGGGGTGGCATCGCCAATAATATCGACGGGATTAGCACGCGACCAATTAGAAGGTAGTACTTTATCTAGTTCCGCTATCACCTGCTCGTCTAATTTAGCTAACTTTCCACCTCGTTCAATGAGTGCATCCACCGCTAACACGCCGGGCCCTCCGCCGTTGGTCACGATGGCAAGGCGTTCACCTTTCAAAGGATTGGAGTGCGCTAGGGTCTCTACCGCGGCAAACAATTCATGTAAATCTTTTACCCGCAGCATACCCGCACGTTTAAATGCTGCATCATAAACTGCATCACTACCTGTTACGCCACCGGTATGTAATTCAGCAGCTATCGCACCTTCATGACTGCGACCGGATTTGATCACCAAAATCGGTTTGTTGCGCGAGGCTGCTCGCGCCGCTGACATAAAGTCGCGACTTTGGTGCACTGAATCAACGTATAACATGATCGCGCGGGTTTTACTGTCTCGGCCAAGTAAATCGAGCAATTCATCAAAGTCGACATTAATACCATCACCGAGGGAAATAAAATGGGAAAAGCCGATACCTTTGTTATTAGCCCAATCTAATACTGTGGTACAGATTGCTGCCGATTGAGACACAAAGGCCAATTTTCCCGGTTGCGTGCCCGCGTGCGCTAAGCTGGCATTTAAGCCTATATTTGGCAAGATCAGTCCTAAGCTATTAGGCCCTAAAATTCGAATGCCGTACTTTTTGGCAAAATCATTCAATTGCTGTTTTAGCTCAATACCATCTTCACTGCACAATTGATCAAAACCACCAGAGATAACCACCGCCGCCTTACAGCCATGTTGTCCTAATTTTTCAACGATCCGAGGTACACGTAACGCTGCCGTACAAATAATTGCTAAATCAGGCACTTGTGGTAAGGCTTCTATATTTGGATAAGCCAACACGCCCAATACAGCTTTGTATCTTGGTGTTACTGGCATAATAGGGCCAGAAAAACCACCAGAAAGCAGGTTTTTCATCACCACATTGCCAGCACGTAGCTCACGAATAGAAGCACCAATAACGGCAATGGATTGAGGTTTAAACAACAAATCTAAATTACGTTGGCTCATAACAAATACACTCAGAGGTTTACTTAGCTAAATAGTTTACTTGTGAATGATCCGAGCAGCCAATTTTTTCATGAGTAAATCATAAAGTTATGAATAAAATCACTTGTGTATAATATTATCGTTTTCGTCAAGTAAGAGCTTTGATTGCACCCCGTGGTGATTTACGCTACCCTGCTTGCCCGCTAACGTGCGGTTCCCCTCAAAAGACACCGATAAGAGAGCAACTATGAGCTTTGCCAATTTGGGCCTTTCTGCCCAAATCCTTGATGCCGTGACCCAACAAGGTTACACCACCCCTTCACCGATCCAAGCCGAAGCAATACCCGCGGTGATCCAAGGCAAAGATGTCATGGCAGCAGCGCAAACTGGTACCGGTAAAACCGCCGGTTTTACCTTGCCATTGTTACAAAAGCTTTCTCAAGGTCAACGTGCACAAGCAAACCAAGTACGCGCATTGGTATTGACGCCAACGCGTGAGCTAGCGGCACAAGTCGGCGAGAGTGTTGCTCTTTATGGCCGCAACTTACCGCTAACCTCTATGGTTGTTTTTGGAGGCGTAAACATTAAACCGCAAATAGCTGGATTACGCCGCGGTGCGGATATCTTAGTCGCCACACCAGGCCGACTGCTGGATTTGTACCAGCAGAAAGTAATTAACTTTAAACGTTTAGAAATTCTGGTTTTAGATGAAGCCGACCGCATGCTCGACATGGGCTTTATTCACGACATTAAAAAAGTATTGGCCGTGCTGCCTAAGCAACGTCAAAACTTATTATTTTCAGCAACTTTTTCTGACGATATTCGCAAACTGGCCAAAGGCTTAGTTAATAATCCAGTTGAAATTTCAGTGGCACCGCGCAACACCACTGCCGCGCGCATTGAGCAATGGGTTTATCCCGTTGATAAAACTCGTAAAGCGCCTCTACTTGGCCAGTTAATTAAAGAAAATGACTGGAAACAAGTATTAGTGTTTACCAAGACAAAACACGGCGCGAACCGCCTCAGCCAAAACTTAGAAGCCAATGGCCTAAAAGCTGCCGCTATTCATGGTAATAAAAGCCAAGCTGCACGCACTAAAGCATTGGCAGGCTTTAAATCAGGCGAAATTCGTATTTTAGTGGCAACAGATATTGCCGCTCGTGGCTTGGATATTGACCAACTTCCCCATGTGGTAAACTTTGATTTGCCTAATGTGTCTGAAGACTATGTCCACCGCATTGGCCGCACAGGCCGCGCTGGCGCTAGCGGTGAAGCCATTTCTCTCGTGTGCCATGACGATGCAAAGCTGCTGCAAGATATTGAAAAATTGATCAATAAAACCATTGAACGAAAGACTATTCCTGGGTTTGAGATCAGCACAGAATTGCCCACCAAAAACTTTGCGCCGGCGAAAAAGCAAACCAACCAAGCTCGTCGCTCACGTAATCCCAATGCGCCAAAAAAACAGGGTAATCGTTCAGGTAGTAGTAATGCCAATAACAGCGGTAATGGTGCGCAGCCGAATAAACCTGCGACACGCCGACCTTCACGTCATCGTCCAGTGAATAAAACCGCAGCCTAGCTAGGCGCAGCATACTGAGAACGTTTGCTATAAAAAAGCCCCTAAATCATTTAGGGGCTTTTGTTTATGCGTTATGTTTTAGAGCAATCAGCGCTAACGATAAGGCTTTGTCAGGTGATTAACGCATACGTGCGATGCGAAATTTACGGCCTTTTATCTTACCGCCTTCCAATTTTTTCAATGCCAGTGTCGCAATCTGACTACTTACGGCTACATAAGCCCAATTATCAAGTACTTGAATTTTACCAATTTGCTGAAAATCAATTTCATTGCCACCCGTTAAAGCGCCAACAATATCACCTGGGCGCACTTTTTGTTTTTTGCCGCCATCGATACGCAGTGATACCATTTTCGGCTTAGCAATCACGCCGTCTAGCACAGATAATTCAGGTAAGTGCTCCGCTTCAATGCTAATACCTAAGTAGTCTTCTAAAATGATTACTTTGTTCGCGTCTTTCGCACTAAACAATGAACAAGCGACTCCTTGGCTACCCGCTCGGCCGGTGCGGCCAATGCGATGCACATGCACCTCAGGATCGTGTGACAATTGGTAGTTAATCACCGCGTCAAGGGCGTCAATATCTAAGCCCCGCGCAGCAACGTCCGTTGCCACTAATACTGAAACACTTTTATTCGCAAAACGCACTAAGGTTTGGTCACGGTCTTTTTGCTCTAAATCGCCGTTTAATGCCAACGCACTAAAACCATAATTACACAGCTCATCCGCCACTTCCTGCGTGTCTTTTTTCATATTACAAAACACCACACAAGATTCCGGTTGGTGCTTCATCAGTAGCAAACGGATCGCCAGTAAACGCTCTTCAAAGTTATTCACTTCATAAAAATGCTGTGAAATGGTGCTCTGTTCATGTGTCGATTCAACCTTAACAAATTCAGGCTGATCCATGATGCGATCGGCGATAGATTTTATTTCATCGGGGAATGTCGCACTAAACAATAATGTTTGTCGCTGTGTTGGCATTTTCTCAATAATCGCATCTAAAGCAGGCTGAAACCCCATGTCTAACATGCGATCAGCTTCATCCAATACAAAGGTATTGATGTTATCTAAAACTAATGTACCTTTCTCAATATGATCTAATACTCGACCTGGCGTACCCACAACAATATGCGCGCCGTGCTCTAAAGAGCCAATTTGCGGACCAAAAGGCATACCGCCACATAATGTCAGTACTTTAATATTATGTATGGCGCGTGCCAGTTTACGGATCTCTGTTGCCACTTGGTCAGCCAACTCACGAGTGGGACAAAGCACTAAGGTTTGAATACGAAAACGTTTCACATCAAGGGACTGCAACAAGCCAAGACCAAAAGCGGCCGTTTTCCCTGAGCCAGTTTTGCCTTGCGCAATCACATCTTTACCAGCAATGATTGCCGGTAAACTTTGCGCTTGGATCGGCGTCATCGATTGGTAACCAAGGGACTCAAGGTTACTGAGTAATTTGGTGCGTAAGGATAAAGAAGAAAAACAAACTTGGCTCAAAACAATCGTCCCGTGTTCATGGATCAAAAAAACAATGCCAGCATTAGGCAGAGATAGGTGCAAGATTATAACAGCTGTTAACAATAAATATTGATTTTTCAGCTTAAGGTTGCAGCGATTAATTACAGATAAAAACTTGAACTAAATCACACTTAAATACCTTCCAATATACTTTAGATATAAAAGTAAAAATTTTGTCACATTGCCATCTATATTGAAGTAACTGCACTAAAAAGGTACTAACAATGAATCGGTTCTTAGCCAATCTCACTATCAGAACAAAATTAATTTTAGTGGTACTGCTTCCCCTTTTAGGACTTACGTATTTCGGCGTCAATTATGTATCAGAGGCCTACTTCAATAAACAACAAGCAGAAAGCCTCAGCCAGTTAACAGTACTCGCGCGAGTCAGTAGTGAGTGGGTTCATGAACTACAAAAAGAAAGAGGTATGTCGGCTGGATACCTTGGTTCAAAGGGAAGTAAGTTCAAAGATCAACTTCCTGAGCAACGGCTACTGGTTGACACTAAGAGACAAGCCTTTAAAGCTCATATTGAAAAAGTTCACTTCGCACCAGAATTAGCGGCCCTGAATCAAGATATATTAACTCAAGCTCAACGGCTGGCAACCATCCGTAACCAAGTTTCTCAGTTGCAAATAAGCGTAGCGGATGAAGTGGCTTATTATACTCAACTTAATAAAAAACTGTTAAGCGCCCTTGATACTGTTGCTAACCAAAGTACTGAAGCATCCTTGGCAATAGACGCTGTTGCAATCGGCGCTTTTCTTCAACATAAGGAGCGAGCAGGAATTGAACGCGCAGTGTTATCAAATACCTTCGCAGCAGATCATTTCTTACCCGGCTTTTATGAACGATTTATTCGCTTAATCGCAGAGCAAGATGCTTACCTAGATAGATTCATTGCCCACAGACCCGATTTAATATCTTACATGCAACAACAACTACAGAGCCCAGAAATAAAAAAAGTGAATGAACTGAGACAATTAGCCATTGATAAAGCCCAACAAGGCGGCTTTAACCAAGACCCAGAAGCTTGGTTTGCTGCTATTACTAAAAAAATAAATATATTAAAGAAGATTGAAGACATGCTGATTGACACTCTTGAGAAAGAAAGTGCGACTCAAATAGGCCAGCAAACACAAGCCTTTTGGCTTAGCTTAGCCATTACGCTTCCCTGTTTAATCATATCCATTATGTTTAGTTTTTTCTTAGCAAAACAACTGACCCAGAGCATTACTATTAGCGTTAACACCATTGACTCTATCATCAACAATAAAAATTTTTCCACTCGTATCCCAATAACTGGAAAAGACGAGATAAATGTCATAGCAAAGCTCATTAATCACTTACTAGCAAATATTGAGCAATTATTAACAGAAATTAAAACCTCTACAGAAACCCTCACTGACGCATCAATAGAAAATGAAAAACTCACGAAAAACATGCTGCAACAAATAAATGGCGGCATGACACAGATAGATTTAGTCGCCACGGCGATGAACGAAATGAACGCGACTGTTCATGACATTGCTCACAATGCGGTAAATGCATCAGAGCAGACTGAAGCAGCAACTAATCAAGCCAGCCACGGCGATGAGGAAGTTGATGCCACAGTACTTGCCATTTCTACCTTGCAAGAAGAAATGGGCTTAGTAATGAAAGTAGTAAAAGAGCTGGATAAGTCGGCCAACGAGATCGGTCAATTTCTCGATGTGATAAAAAATATTTCTGAACAAACTAATTTATTAGCCCTGAATGCTGCAATAGAAGCAGCTCGAGCTGGTGAGTCAGGGCGAGGTTTTGCTGTTGTCGCAGACGAAGTAAGGTCATTATCAACCCAAACTCGCAATAGTACATTACAAATAGAAACGATGACCAAAACGCTAAAAAGTGGCGCGAGTGAAGCCGTCGAAACAATGAACCGGGGCATGGAACAAGTTGAAGCAAGTGTTACAGAGGCCAAACGTGCAGGTCAAGATATTAGTGAAATAGTGAATAATATCAAGGCTATCAGCTTAATGAATATTCAAGTTGCAACAGCAGCGGAGGAACAAAGTAGTGTCACTGAGGAGATAAATCGAAACGTCTCGGATATGCAAGGAAACTTCCAGCAGATCGACCATTCATCTCAGCAGTTAAATCAGGTAAATAATAATTTAACCGCATTAGCCAAACAGCTTGATACGGTGCTAAGTGAGTATAACTTAGGCAGAGTTGGGTAAGCTAACGAGAAGAAGAGAGCGTTATTTTTTGTCATTCTGTTCACTATTAAGAAATAACACTCTCATTTCTTCAGGGTTTATTGGTTTAGAAAATAAATAGCCTTGGTACTCATCGCAGCCTTCTGCGTCCAACAAGGCTAGTTGCTGTTCATCTTCTACCCCTTCAGCTGTCACCGACATACCAAGGTTATGCCCAAGTTGAACCACGGTTCTGACTATCATGTGATCTTTATGATTGCAGACACAATCATCAACAAAGGATTTGTCAATTTTGAGCACATCAATGGGCAAGCGGCGCAAATAATTTAACGAAGAATAAGCCACGCCAAAATCATCAATCGCCACTTTAACCCCTATGTCTCGTAAGCGGCTAAAAGTATCAATAATATGATTAGGATTTTCCATAATTGCGCTTTCTGTTATTTCTACCTGCAATAAATAGGCAGGAAAGGCTGCTTCAAGTAGTGCGCGTTTAATCATTTCCAGAACATTGTCATGGGCTAATTGCACCGCGGACACATTGACCGAGATAACAACCTCTTTGCCCGCGTCCAGCCACCGCTTTCCTTGATGACAAGATTGTTGCATCACCCAAGCACCTAAGGCGATAATTTGCTGACTTTCTTCGGCTATCGAGATGAAATCACTGGGGGGAATAACGCCTAAGTCAGGATGCTTCCACCTTACTAGTGCCTCGACACCAGAAATAACCCCCTTTTTAACATCCACCTTAGGCTGATAAAGCAAGTAAAATTGCTCTTGCTCTAGGGCATACATTAACTCTTGTTCAAGTTGATATTTACGAATCGTTTCTTGGATTAGATCGTGGTCAAACCAGTGATAAGTATTCTTACCTTGTGCTTTTGAACGATACATAGCGATATCGGCATTACGACACCAGATATCATTTAAACCGGACGCGTCACTGTATAAGGCAATACCAATACTCGCGGTTAAATGATATTCGCGCTTTGCCAGATGATATGGGCTGTCAGCAAAGGCAATAATACGCTGAGCTAACACATTGACCTCTCGCTCTAACTCGCTATTCTTTCTAACTACGACAGCAAACTCATCACCACCAATGCGATAAGCACGGATAAAATCAGATTCAACAGACTTTAGTCGATGCGCAAACTCTTTTAGAACTAAGTCGCCAATATTGTGGCCCATATTATCGTTGATACGCTTGAAGCCATCTAGATCAATTTGCAGTAAGGCTGTGGGGGTATGTGTTGACTCCATCTTCATTTTCATTTTCGCTATATCACGATAAAAACCCTTTCGATTAGGCAATTGAGTCAAATAATCCGTCATACTCTCTTTTTTATAATTATTCATTTGAAACTGCAGCTTCTGCTGAAAAAAAGCCATCACAGAGGCAAAACTACTAATCGTGATAAGCTCAAGAGCATCTTCAATAAACTCATCAAACTCGTTCCCCTTGAGCTGAAATAAATAGGTCGAGAGTATCAAAAAAGCACTGGTGATAGGCCACAGTGAATTTGGGAATAAAATGATATAAGTAAGTGGGATCAATATAAATGTTTCTTCAACTTGATCCAAAGACAGTGGGTCAACAATACCACCAGTAACAATAAGGCTAAGGGAAAAAACACTTGTCATTATTTTTAACTTGCGTGAATCTGCACGTTTAGCAAACAGCATTAAGATGGGATAAAGCAAGTAGGTATAAGGAGCAATCTGATGCTCGCTGTACAAAGTATAAGAAATGAGAGCGACGGCCACATAATAAAACAAACTAATCCAAGGCTTTATCGACAGCAAAGATCGCAGTGTCTTGTTGATAGTGACCATAAGCGTCCTTAATTGTTGGCTTTAATCAGTATGGCAAAGGCTCAAGCACAACTAAAGAACACAATTAAAATGTTACACAATTTGTCGTCAACCTCACACTAGCCGTTCGCTTAAAATAGGTTTAATGATCCAATAACCTAAGTGAAATTCTTGAACATTGTTCAAACAATAAAATAAGTCATCCAATAATGAAGCAATTACCTGCCGCACAAGGTAGTTTTACAGCGCTTCGTCTAGTAAGTTATCATGGAGTAATGTTTCCACTCGTTCATGCTTTCGCGCTACACGAAACATAACTAATTTGTTTAAAAAATGCGTACTAAACAACACTTTTATTTATAAAAAACTAATTTATGACGCTAATTTAGCTATCTGCGCTAAAATAGGCTTATCGATAGCAAGGAGGGCTATGATGAAAAACTTGTCTCGTTCATTAAGCTTTACCAGTGCCGCTAAGCGCGACCTAATCATTATTAGCATCTGCTCATTGCCTTTGCTCATTACACTGTTGACTTTAGATATATCTGAAACAATGGTGACTTTCTTTCAGCAATATGAGCATTTTGAGCTAGATGAGTTAATGCCGCTGGGCATGTTTTTATCATTATGCTTCACCTGGTTTTCTTGGCGACGTTGGCGTGAAATAAAAGGGCTCTACCTAGTAGTAGAGAAATTGTCTTTACAAGATCCCATTACCCTTAGCCATAACCGCCGAGCAGCGATCATCGAGCTCAGTAAATTACAGAAATCAAAGGCTCCATTTGGCTTAATTTTAGTTGATTTAGATAACTTTAAGCAGATAAACGAAAGCTTTGGTTACGATATTGGCGATGAAGTATTAGTAAAAAAAGCGCAGCTGTTACAACGTTATTGTGGCAAACACCAATTTAGCGCGCGTTGGGCTGGGGCACAATTTATTGTCATCGCCCATGGTTACGATGTTCACCAAACCCAACAATTGGCGAAAAAGTTACACCGAGCGGTGGTGGATGAGTTGTTTAATAGCATGGAAATCGTTTGCCGTTTAGGACTGACCCAAAACCACCCCAATGACTCGGTGGAGCAAGCTTTACAACGTGCGCAAGATGCACTACTTGAAGCAAAATTAAGAGATGAAGACATCTATCAACAATGGTAATTACGTTGTCTAGCCCTTAGGCGATATGCATATAATTTTAAATACAAAAAAGCCTCGCTAAAGCGAGGCTTTTTGCTAGTAAAGACTTGAAATTACCAGCCTGTTACTTCTTTTAGTGCTGAGCCGATTTCAGCTAGCGATTTAGTGGTTTTAACACCTGCCGCTTCTAGTGCAGCAAATTTATCTTCAGCTGTACCTTTACCGCCAGAGATAATTGCGCCAGCATGGCCCATACGCTTACCTGGAGGCGCTGTAACACCAGCAATGTAAGATACAACAGGCTTAGTGACATTGGCCTTGATATAAGCAGCAGCTTCTTCTTCAGCGGTACCACCGATTTCACCGATCATTACAATCGCTTCTGTCGCTGGATCGTTTTGGAACATTTCCAATACATCGATGAAGTTAGTGCCAGGGATAGGGTCACCACCGATACCAACACAAGTAGACTGACCAAAACCAGCATCGGTAGTTTGCTTAACCGCTTCGTACGTTAGTGTACCAGAGCGAGAAACAATACCTACTTTACCTGGCTTGTGGATGTGGCCTGGCATAATACCAATCTTACATTCACCTGGCGTGATCACACCCGGACAGTTAGGACCGATCATGCGAACACCCGTCTCTTCCAGCTTCACTTTAACGTCAAGCATGTCAAGAGTAGGAATACCTTCAGTGATAGTAACGATTAGCTCGATACCGGCATCAATAGCTTCTAAGATCGCGTCTTTACAAAAAGCCGCTGGTACGTAGATAACAGTTGCAGTGGCGCCAGTCGCTTCAACGGCTTCACGCACTGTGTTAAATACAGGCAGGCCTAAATGCTCTTGACCACCTTTACCTGGTGATACACCACCGACCATTTGCGTACCGTAAGCAATTGCTTGCTCTGAGTGGAATGTACCTTGGCCGCCAGTGAAACCTTGACAGATTACTTTGGTATCTTTATTGATTAATACAGACATTATTTGCCCTCCGCAGCTTTAACTACTTGCTCAGCCGCGTCAGTTAGACTTGTAGCAGCAATGATATCGAGACCAGACTTAGCTAGCACTTCACGGCCTAATTCCGCGTTGGTACCTTCAAGACGAACCACTACAGGCACTTCTACGCCTACTTCTTTAACCGCGCCGATAATACCTTCTGCAATCATGTCACAACGCACAATACCGCCAAAGATGTTAACTAACACAGCCTTAACATTCGAATCAGATAGGATGATTTTGAATGCTTCGGCTACGCGCTCTTTAGTTGCGCCGCCACCAACATCCAAGAAGTTAGCTGGCTTGCCACCGTGTAGGTTGACGATGTCCATGGTACCCATCGCTAGGCCTGCACCGTTAACCATGCAACCTACGTTACCGTCTAGCGCTACGTAGTTAAGTTCAAACTTAGCTGCGTGTGCTTCACGCTCATCTTCTTGCGAAGGATCGTGCATTTCACGTAATTTAGGTTGACGGTACATCGCGTTTGAGTCGATGTTGATTTTACCGTCTAGGCAAACTAGGTTGCCCTCACCTGTCACAACCAAAGGGTTGATTTCTAGCAGTGCTAGGTCATGCTGAATAAACATGTTGCCTAGACCTAAGAAAATCTTAGTAAATTGTTTAATTTGGTCACCTTTTAGGCCCAATTTAAACGCTAATTCACGGCCTTGGTAAGCTTGTGGGCCTACTAGCGGATCAATCGCAGCTTTGTGAATAAGCTCAGGTGTTTCTTCAGCAACCGTCTCAATGTCCATGCCGCCTTCAGTTGACGCCATGAATACCACGCGACGTGAACCACGATCAACCACTGCACCTAGGTATAACTCGTTAGCAATGTTTGACGCTTCTTCAACCAAGATTTGAGTAACTGGCTGACCATTTGCGTCGGTTTGGTAAGTCACAAGGTTCTTACCTAACCATTTCTCAGCAAAGCCTTTAATGCCTTCTTTGGTGGTATGTAGCTCAACGCCACCCGCTTTACCACGGCCGCCTGCGTGTACCTGACACTTAACAACCCATTTTTCTCCACCGATTTTATCGGCTGATTCAGCAGCGGCTTCTGCAGTGCTAGAAGCGAAACCTACTGGGACTGGCAATCCAAAGTCAGCAAAAAGCTGTTTTGCCTGGTACTCATGCAAATTCATGATGTTCTATCCGTTTTTTTTAACAACGTTCTTTAGGTGTGAATCACCCTGCGAAATGGGCTTATCAAACAATAAGCCCAAACTTTTAAACTTTCTGATTACGACTTATACATCAAGTAGTAAGCGTGTTGGATCTTCTAGTAACTCTTTAACAGTTACTAAGAAACCAACTGATTCTTTACCATCGATTAAACGATGATCATAAGATAAGGCCAAGTACATCATAGGTAAAATTTCAACTTTACCATTCACAGCCATTGGGCGGTCTTGGATCTTATGCATGCCTAAAATCGCCGCTTGTGGCGGGTTGATGATAGGAGTAGATAATAGTGAACCGAACACACCACCATTAGTGATAGTGAAGTTACCGCCCATCATTTCCTCAACCGTTAACTTACCGTCACGACCTTTCAGGGCTAGTTCACGAATACCTTTCTCGATATCAGCTAGACCTAACGTATCGCAGTCGCGTAATACAGGCGTAACCAGACCGCGAGGCGTTGAAACGGCAATGCTCACGTCGAAGAAATTGTGGTAAACAATATCATCGCCATCAATAGATGCATTGACCTCTGGGTAACGTTTTAGCGCTTCGGTGATCGCTTTAACATAGAAAGACATAAAGCCAAGACGAATGCCGTGTTTCTTTTCAAACACTTCTTGATATTGTTTACGAATATCCATGATCGGCTTCATGTTGATTTCGTTAAACGTAGTCAACATTGCTGTTGAGTTTTTCGCTTCAAGCAAACGCTCAGCAATACGTTTACGCAGACGCGTCATCGGTACGCGTTTTTCGCTACGAGCAGCCACTGATTCAGATGCAACAGGTGCTGTTGCGGCCGCTGTAGGTGCAGCTTTAGCATTGCGGAAATTCTCAACGTCTTCTTTAGTGATCACGCCGCCTTTGCCTGAGCCTTTGATCTGGCTGGCATCAATACCGTGTTCATTCATTAAGCGACGTACTGAAGGGCTAGCATCCGCCGCGCCTTTTGCTGCTGGCGCTTCTTCAGAACTGGCTGCGGGTGCAGCGGCAGTCGCAGCACCTGGTTTGATACGTCCAAGCAATTGTTTAGAAAGAACCGTTGCACCTTCTTCTTCGGTAATTGCTTCTAAAATACCTGATTCAGAAGCAGGTACTTCAAGGACCACTTTGTCCGTTTCGATATCCACTAGGATTTCGTCGCGTTCAACAAACTCGCCTGGTTTTACATGCCAAGTTGCCACGGTTGCATCCGCGACAGACTCAGGTAAATCGGGAACTAATATTTCGATAGCCATTTAGCTTTCCTTCACTCTTATTCTTTCAGACCAAGTGCGTCATTAACCAACGCTTTTTGTTGTTTTAAATGTACAGAGATATAACCAACCGCCGGTGATGCAGAAGCAGCACGACCGGTATAAGTTAATGTCGCACCTTCAGGTAATACATTTCTGAAGTGATGCTGACTACAATACCAAGCACCTTGGTTTTGCGGCTCTTCTTGACACCAAACAAATTCTTTCACATGTTGATATTGCTTAAGAATCTCTTCTACTTCTTCTGTTGGGAATGGGTAGAGTTGTTCAATACGAATAATCGCAACATGGCTCAATTCATTGTTACGGCGCTGCTCGAGTAGATCGTAATAGACTTTACCGCTACACATCACTAAACGAGTCACTTGTTTGGGATCAAGATCATCAATTTCATCAATTGCGTTATAGAAACGGCCATTCGCTAACTCATCAAGGCTAGAAACCGCTAATGGATGACGCAACAAAGATTTAGGCGACATGACGATCAAAGGACGACGCATTGGGCGTACCACTTGACGACGCAGCATTTGATAAACTTGCGCAGGTGTAGAAGGCACCACCACCTGCATATTATGTTCAGCACATAATTGTAAGTAGCGCTCTAGACGAGCGGATGAATGTTCTGGGCCTTGACCTTCATAACCGTGCGGTAATAACAAAGTAAGACCACACATACGGCCCCACTTCTGTTCACCCGAACTCAAGAATTGGTCGAATACCACTTGAGCACCGTTAGCAAAGTCACCAAATTGCGCTTCCCAAATCGCTAGCCCTTTCGGCTCTGCAGTCGAGTAACCGTATTCAAACGCTAGCACCGCTTCTTCAGACAAAACTGAATCATAGATATCTATCTTACCTTGGCCCTCTTTTAAATGAGCTAAAGGCAAATAAGTGGCCGCATCCGTTTGATTATGAAGCACAGCATGACGATGGAAGAAAGTACCGCGTCCAGAATCTTGGCCGACAATACGTACGTTATATTGACTGTCTAAGATAGTGGCATAGGCCAATGTTTCAGCAAAGCCCCAATCTATCATTTTTTCACCGCGGATCATCGACAAACGATCTTGATAAATCTTATCAACACGGGAATGAAGTTTATGGCTGTCAGGATATTGACAAACTCTCTCACCAAGCTCTTTCAGATGTTCGAGCGGGTACTGAGATTCATAAGAGGTGTCCCAATCATGCTTCAGGTATGGCGTCCAATCAACCGAATGTTTCTGCATTGGACGCCATTCATCAACCACACAATCGCCTTTATCAAGGGCATCACGGTAACCGTCAACAAACGCCTTCGCTTGCGCTTTATCAATGACGCCTTCATTAACCAGCTGGTCAGCATAGATACTGCGCGGTGTTGGATGTTTTTTGATTTTTTGATACATCAATGGCTGAGTTGCGTTCGGCTCATCAGCTTCGTTATGCCCATGGCGACGGTAACACACCAGATCAATAACCACATCGCGTTTAAATGTATTTCTAAAGTCTAATGCGATTTGCGTAACTAAGATAACCGCTTCAGGGTCATCCGCATTGACGTGGAAAATAGGCGCTTGAACCATTTTTGCAATATCTGTGCAATACATGGTTGAACGAGTATCTTCTGGATTCGAGGTAGTGAAACCAATTTGGTTGTTGATCACGATGCGAATAGTTCCGCCAACCTTAAATGCACGCGCTTGCGACATATTAAAGGTTTCTTGAACCACACCCTGACCTGCAATAGCCGAGTCACCGTGCACTGTAATAGGTAATACTGAAGAGCCATCCTTGCAGCCTAAGCGTTCTTGACGAGCACGAACAGAGCCTAATACAACAGGATTTACTATCTCTAAATGAGATGGATTAAACGCCAATGCTAAATGCACGTCTCCACCCGGCGTGGCAAAGTCAGAACTAAAACCTTGGTGATATTTAACGTCACCCGCACTGTCATCATAAACTTTTTTGCCAGCAAACTCATCAAACAAGTCCGTTGGTTTTTTACCCAATACGTTCACTAACATATTAAGTCGACCACGGTGTGCCATACCGATAACCACTTCTTTGGCACCCTGCTCGCCGGAACGACGGATCAGCTCTTTTACCATCGGAACGAAGCTATCACCGCCTTCTAGAGAGAAGCGTTTTGCCCCGGGGAATTTAGAGCCGATGTATTTTTCTAACCCTTCAGCCGCAGTTAACCCTTCAAGAAAACGTTTTTTCGCATCAGTGCTAAATGAAGGCTTACCTTCACAAGACTCAATTCGATTTTGGATCCAACGTTTCTGTTCTGTATTGGTGATGTGCATATATTCAGCACCAATAGAGCCACAGTAAGTACGTTTCAGCGAATCGACAAGGTCTTTAAGCACCATGGTGCCATTACCAACGGCGTATGAACCAACATTAAAGCTGGCATCAAAATCCGCGCCTTCCAAATCATGGAAGAAAGGATCAAGTTCACGCACTGATTTACGCTGCCATAAACGCAATGGGTCAAGCTGAGCTTGTTGGTGACCACGGAATCGATAAGCATTGATAAGTTGTAATACCTTAACTTGCTTTTCATCGTTGTGCATTTCACCAGAAGACGCAGTGAAACGTTTAGGTGATTTTGCTAAGCGACGAAATTCTTCAATGACTTCTGAATGCGCCTGCTCTTGAGTTGCGTTTTCAAGGCCAGGAAGTTCATCGAAAATGGTACGCCACGTAGGGTCGATTTTTGTAGGGTCTTGCAGATAGGCTTCATACAGCTCTTCAATATAAGCTGCGTTAGCACCAGCCAGGTGAGAAGATTCTAGCCAGGCTTTCATCACACTGTTTTGCATCAATTATCCCTTATTATACTTCTTGAGCAAACCGTTCCGCTTTATGCGGTTGTAGGGTAGTTTTACCAAAAAAATAGCCACCTCTCCAGAGATGGCTATTCAGTTTTTGCTGCAAAACATCACGTTTGGCAACAAATTATACTAAACAGCCTTGTTTAGCAGCATTGACTTGATATGGCCAATGGCTTTAGTAGGGTTTAATCCCTTAGGACAAACACTGACACAATTCATGATGCCATGACAGCGAAATACGCTAAACGCATCGTCAAGACCGGCTAAACGTTCATCTGTGGCAGTATCACGACTATCGATTAAGAATCGATAAGCAGCTAGCAGCCCTGCAGGACCAATGAATTTGTCAGGGTTCCACCAAAATGAAGGACAAGAAGTAGAACAACATGCACAAAGAATACATTCGTACAAACCGTCTAATTTTGCTCTTTGTTCTGGTGACTGCAAGTTTTCACCTGCAGGTGGTAATGCATTGTCTGTGATTAGGTATGGCTTGATCTTCTCATATTGAGTAAAGAACTGAGTCATATCAATAACTAAGTCACGCACAACCGGTAAACCAGGTAGTGGACGAATCACTATTTTGCCGTTACCTGATAGATCAGATAGGGGTGTGATACAGGCCAAACCATTTTTGCCGTTCATGTTTACGCCATCAGAGCCACATACCCCTTCGCGACACGAACGTCGGAAGGATAACGTAGGATCTTGCTCTTTAAGCATCAGTAATGCATCTAACACCATGATGTCAGAGCCATCTTCAAGATTAAGGGTATAATCTTTCATGTATGGCACGTTATCTACATCTGGGTTGTATCGGTATACCGAAAATTCAACTTTCATCTTAGCAACCCCTTAATACGTTCTGATCTTCGGCTCAAATGCTTCGCGGTGTACTGGCGTCATATTGACGTCACGCTTAACCATTTGTTCCGTTTCAGGGTTATAAAGAGAGTGACACAACCAACTTGCATCATCACGATCTGGGAAGTCAAAACGACTATGAGCGCCGCGACTTTCTGTTCTAAAGTTTGCAGCTAGCGCTGTTGCGTAGGCCGTTTCCATCAGGTTATCAAGCTCTAAACATTCGATACGCTGAGTATTAAACTCTGAACTGGTGTCTGACAACTTAGCATCTTTTAAACGCTCACGAATGGCTTTTAGTTCAGCCAGACCTTCAGCCATGGCTTTACCTTCACGGAATACCGAGAAATTCTTCTGCATACACTGCTGCATGTCTTTTTTGATTTGCACCGGACATTCACTGCCTTGGCCGCTTTCCCAACGATTAAAGCGAGCCAAAGAGGCTTGGATGTTCTCTTCTGAGGCTTCTTTAATATCAACGAGTTGGTCTAGAGCTTTACCTAAGTGCTGGCCAGCAGCGCGGCCAAATACGACTAAATCAAGTAACGAGTTACCGCCTAAACGGTTAGCGCCGTGTACCGATACACAAGCAATTTCGCCAACGGCAAATAAACCGGTAACATCCATCTCTTTGCCATCAGTATCTTGTTTAATCACTTGGCCAGTTACACGTGTCGGTAACCCACCCATCATATAGTGACAAGTTGGAATAACAGGGATCGGCTCTTTAACTGGATCAACGTGAGCAAAGGTACGCGATAACTCACAAATACCAGGCAGTTTAGATTCCAGCATTTCTTTGCCAAGATGATCCAACTTCAGCTTAACGTGTGGACCCCAAGGACCTTCACAACCGCGACCTTCACGAATTTCAATCATGATCGAACGAGCAACAACGTCACGGCCTGCTAAATCTTTCGCATTCGGCGCGTAACGCTCCATGAAGCGTTCGCCATCTTTATTTAACAGATAACCACCTTCACCACGGCAACCTTCGGTCACTAAGGTGCCAGCTCCGGCAATACCTGTTGGGTGAAACTGCCACATTTCCATGTCTTGTACTGGCACGCCAGCACGAATCGCCATGCCAACACCGTCACCAGTGTTAATGTGGGCGTTAGTTGTTGACGCATAAATGCGCCCTGCTCCGCCCGTTGCTAAGATAGTGGCTTTTGATTTGAAATAAACCACTTCACCGGTTTCAATCTCAATAGCGGTACAGCCCACTACGGCGCCTTCGTCATTTTTAACTAAGTCCAAGGCATACCATTCGGAAAAGACCATGGTCTTATTTTTAACGTTTTGCTGATATAGAGTGTGCAATAACGCATGGCCTGTACGGTCAGCAGCAGCAGCCGTACGCGCCGCTTGCTCACCACCGAACTCTTTGGATTGACCACCAAAAGGTCGTTGGTAAACGCGGCCATTGTCAAAACGAGAGAAAGGCAAGCCCATATTCTCAAGTTCTGTGATCGCTTCAGGGCCAGTCTTACACATATACTCAATCGCGTCTTGGTCACCGATATAATCAGAACCTTTCACGGTATCGTACATGTGCCACTGCCAGTTATCTGCGTGTGCGTTACCTAACGCAACGGTGATACCACCTTGCGCAGAAACTGTATGTGAACGGGTTGGAAAAACTTTAGATAATAGCGCGCAGCTTTTACCTTCTTTAGAAATTTGCAGTGCAGCGCGCATGCCTGCACCACCGGCGCCGATAACAACAGCGTCAAATTCGCGAACTGGAATACTCACTAAACACCCCACAATACAGAGAAGCCAACGAACACATAAATAAAGGCTACAGATGTCAGTACAAACTGTAAACTTCCGCGCAGTAAGGCGCATTTGATGTAATCAGTTAATACTTGCCACAAGCCAATCCAAGCATGCACTAACATGGCAACTAGCGCTAACATAGTGAAAGCTTTAGTAAACACGCCAGAGAAAAAACCCTGCCAAGATTCATATGTGATATCGGTGAAGGCAATAAAGCCAACAAGGTAGAGAGTGTAAAGTGTTAAGATGACGGCTGATGCGCGGATCAGTACAAAATCATGTACGCCACTGCGGCCTAAGCCTGATGCGATTTTTACCATACCATAATCCCCGCAAGTAGTGACAAGATGATGGCGATAATGAAGCTCACTTTCGCGCTTTGTGTACCAGATTCTAGTTCTTCCCAGTAACCCAGATCCATGATCATATGTCGGACACCTACCACGATGTGGTAAGCCAATGCAGTCAGTATTCCCCAAAGAATGAATTTGATGAAGAAATTGTCGGCTAGACTAGCGACGCTTTCAAATCCTTCCTTTGAGCCTAACGATTGCGCTAATAGCGATAGCAAGATAGCTAGTGCTACAAACACAATGACGCCAGATACACGATGCAAGATAGATGCAATAGCAGTTACAGGAAAGCTTATTGTCTGTAGGTCGAGGTTTACAGGTCTTTGCTTTTTCACGGTGTTGCCCACTCAGCTCCATTGAGAGCATGCTTGTTATAGTTATATTCCCCGGAACAAACGCACTTATCTCAACGCTCAAATAAGTTGTTAATTGGTTGTTGCGGCCTTTATAACATTTCTCAAAGATAGCGTTATCACCGCTATCCTCGGAATGGCTTAAAACCAAGCCAACAAACCATCCGGAGACCTCGGCGCCATTATATGAAGGGCATTACGCTTTTACAATGAAGTTTCAACATTTTGCATCACATTCTGTTAAGAAATAGTAACTAGCACTCATTTTTTCATTAACATACCACTTATATAAGCACAACAAAATTGACAAACGAGAGCAAGATCTGTAGAAATGAGCGGCGTTTGTTATTCCAACTCGCATATAAAGAGCAAAGGAGACGTGCTATGGCTGATCAAAAAGCCACTTTACATCTACCAGGCCAAGAGCCTATTGAGCTGCCTATTTTAGAAGCAGCAGCAGGCTACAATGTACTAGACGTACGCGGCTTGGGTAAACATGGTTATTTCACTTTCGATCCCGGTTTTTTAGCAACCGCATCGTGTGAGTCAGAAATTACCTATATTGATGGTGCAAAAGGTGTATTACTGCACCGTGGTTATCCGATTGACCAATTAGCAAAGAAATCTGATTTTCTAGAGGTTTGTTACATACTTCTGAACGGAGAGGTGCCCAACCGTAAAGAATTCGATGATTTTCATCGTGTTGTAATGCACCACACCATGGTTCATGAGCAATTAACAGACTTTTTCTCAGGTTTCCGTCGTGATTCTCATCCAATGGCAATCATGTGTGGTGTTGTAGGTGCATTATCTGCTTTCTACCATGACTCACTTGATATTTCAGATGCTAGACACCGTGAAATTGCGGCTTACCGTTTATTATCAAAAATGCCAACATTAGCAGCGATGAGCTACAAGTACTCTATGGGTCAACCATTTGTGTACCCACGCAATGATCTAAGCTACGCTGGTAACTTCCTGCATATGATGTTTGCCGTTCCTTGTGAAGAGTACGTGGTTAACCCAGTACTTGAAAAAGCAATGGATCGCATCATGATTTTACATGCTGATCACGAGCAAAATGCTTCTACATCAACAGTTCGATTGGCAGGCTCATCGGGCGCAAACCCATTTGCTTGTATCGCTGCGGGTATTGCATCACTTTGGGGCCCCGCTCATGGCGGCGCTAATGAAGCATGCTTAAATATGTTAGAAGAAATTGGTACTGTTGATCGTATTGATGAGTTTGTAGCACGTGCTAAGGACAAAGAAGACCCATTCCGCTTAATGGGCTTTGGTCATCGCGTTTACAAAAACTTTGACCCTCGCGCAACCGTTATGCGTGAAACTTGTCACGAAGTGCTAAAAGAACTAAACATTCAAGATCCACTTTTAGACGTAGCCATGCGTTTAGAGCAGATTGCGCTTGAAGACCCTTACTTCGTAGAGAAGAAACTTTACCCTAACGTTGATTTCTACTCAGGAATTATCTTGAAGGCCATGGGCATTCCGACCTCTATGTTTACTGTAATTTTTGCAGTTTCTCGCACAGTAGGCTGGATCGCACACTGGAATGAAATGCTAAGCCAACCAGGACAAAAAATTGGTCGTCCTCGTCAGCTTTACACGGGTCATACATCTCGTGATTTCAGCTCAATTGACGAACGATAATTAAGTTATTGAAAAGTATTAGACTAATACTTACAAATGCATAAAATAAAAGAGGCTATTCACGGCCTCTTTTTTTATGGGAGAACAAAATGAAAAAACTATACCTTTTAGCACCCGCGCTATTACTCGCAGCATGTGCTAGTCAACCCCTGACTCAAGAAACCCTATTATATGTTAACGCTGAAACCGTAGAATGTACCGGTGTTGCCCCGATGAACTGCTTGCAGGTGAAAACACCAGAAACCCAAGAGTGGCAACTTTTTTACCAAAATATAGAAGGTTTTACTTTCGAACCAGGTTTCCAGTATCAGTTACAAGTGAAAAAAGAAATGATCGAAAACCCACCAGCGGATGCTTCATCAGTGAAGTACAGTTTGATTAAGGTTATTAGTAAGTTACCAATGAAATAAAGCCCATTATAAAGAAAGAGAAAAATGGGCAGCCAGGTTTGCCCACTTTCTTAATAATAGATAACCAACATCACACCTAGGACCTTGTTAACAACTGATTAACCCGCTCATAATCTTCTGGTGTATCGATGCCTGCCGCAGGCGTTTCCTGAGCTACCGCCACATGAATTTTTTCACCATGCCATAGCACTCGAAGTTGCTCTAACTTTTCAATCTGCTCTAATGGTGATTCACTCATGCCGATATATTTCGTAATGAATCCAGCACGATAAGCATAAATGCCAATATGGCGCAGTAAAGGGCAATGCGCATCGACTTGATGCGGAAAATGATCACGCTGCCAAGGCACACTGGCACGGCTGAAATATAATGCGTAACCTTGTTTATCCAGCACCACTTTGACTGCATTAGGATTAAATACTTCATCTGCAGATGCAATACTCGTCGCTAAGGTAGCCATAGGTGCAGCCGTCTGGTTAGCTAAGTTGGCCGCTACTTGTTGTATGATGCTAGCAGGAATAAGGGGCTCATCGCCTTGCACATTTACAATCACTTCGTCAGCGGAAAAGCCGCACAATGCAACCACTTCAGCTAAGCGTTCGGTGCCAGATTGATGATCTGCACGTGTCATACACACTTCACAATCAACCGCATCGGCAATACGCTGATCATCTGTCGCAACAATTATTCGCGCCGCGCCGCTTTCACGAGCACGATCAACCACATGTTGCACCATAGGTTTGCCCGCAAGGGAAAGTAGTGGCTTGCCCGGCAGGCGCTCAGACTGATAGCGCGCAGGGATCACCACAACAAAGCTCATGAACTCACCTCATCTAAGCTTAACTCACGTGCTTTCTCTTCAATTAACACCGGGATCCCCTCTGTGATAGGGTACGCCAAACGATCGAACTTACAGATTAACTCTTGCTGCGCCTTGTCAAAATGCAGTTTTCCTTTGCACACAGGGCAAGCAATTATTTCAAATAGATTATGGTCTAACATTTTGATTTATCTCTTTTAATTTCATAATAAAGTGTTCTTTAAATGGCGCAGCGATGAGCGCAGAAACAGGTAAATACCAAGCTTGTTTCAACTCGAAATCACGGCACTTGACTGCGTCTTTTTCGGTCATAAATAATGGATACTGTTGCTCTAAAGCCTGAATTTCTTCTTGCTTAAAAGCGTGGTGATCAGCAAAGGCTCTTTGTTGTACTAGTTCAAAACCTAACCCTTTTAACGTATTGAAAAAGCGTGGAGGATGACCGATACCGGCGCAAGCATTCACTTTTTTGCCCACCTCATCAGCATCAAATTCAACCTGGCCAACTACCGATTTAGGCGTACTCGGCTTTAATGACATCGCAAATTCGTTACCTTGTGGATCGGCGCCATTATTAATTACAAAATCGACGCTGTTTAATCTCTTTTTACTTTCTCTTAAAGGACCAGCAGGCAGTAAAAGGCCATTACCAAAGCGTCGTTCACCGTCAACCACCACAATTTCAATATCACGTTGTAAAGCATAATGCTGCAGGCCATCATCTGAAATAATCACATTGACATGGCAATGTTCAATTAAATATTGTGCTGCTTCAATGCGCTTTGGTGACACTACAACCGGACAACCAGTGCGATGATAAATTAATACTGGCTCATCACCTGCTTGCGCACCTGTGGTATGCGTATCAACCAATAGCGGGTAATGAGGAGCGTTGCCTCCATAACCGCGGCTAATGACACCAGGGCGATAACCGAGTTGTGTTAGCCATTCGCATAAACCGATAACCACGGGCGTTTTGCCATTTCCGCCAACACTTATGTTACCGACGACTATCGTCGGCACTCCGACATGAACAGACTTTAGCCAACCTTGACAAAAAGCAAATCGGCGTGTTGCTGCAATTAAACCAAACAGCCAAGACAATGGCCAAAGTAAGCAGGTTATGCCATCTATGCGATACCAGAACTTCATATTACGACGCTGCTGTTTGCATTTTAACTAAGCTGGCATACACCCCATCATGCTCACTTAAGAATTGATGAGTGCCCTGCTCAATGATCCGCCCTTGATCAATCACCAAAATTTGGTCTGCATTTTCAATGGTAGACAAGCGATGCGCAATCACTATTGAGGTACGATCTTTTTGCAACGCCTCTAACGCGGACTGAATATGGCGCTCAGACTCAGTATCAAGTGCTGAAGTAGCTTCATCTAAAATCAAAATAGGAGCATCACGCAGCAGTGCCCGTGCAATGGCAATACGTTGTCTTTGTCCACCAGACAACATCACGCCATCTTCACCTACTAATGTATCTAAGCCATCAGGAAACTGTTCAATAAATTCCATGGCATGAGCCGTTGTCGCTGCAGCAATTATTTGCTCACGGCTGTAGTTGTCCCCTGTTGCATAAGCGATATTGTTGGCAATGGTGTCATCAAACAAGTGTACTTTTTGCGATACATAGGCCATTTGTGAGCGCAAGTTGTCCAGCGGAAAATCATAAATACTCTGTCCATCGATGCTCACGTCACCTTCAATACCGTCGTAAAAACGCGTGATAATGGAAGCGATGGTCGATTTACCTGAGCCTGACCGGCCAACCAAAGCGATACTTTTCCCAGCCTCAACGGTAAAACTAATATTATCCAACGCTGGCTTCTCTTTACCTTGGTAGCGAAATGTCACCTTATCAAAAGCAATTTGCCCTTTTACGCGCGCTATCGGTTTTTTCCCCGTGTCTTTTTCTAATTCACTATCCAAAATAGCGAACAAGCTGTCACAAGCCGCTAAACCTTTTTGAATTTCATTATTCACTTGAGTAATCGATTTTATTGGCTTCATCAACGCGAACATCGAGCTAATGATCAGAGTAAACGTACCGGGGGTTAAGGTATCCATGACTTGTGGGAAAGTTGCTAAATACAGCACAAATGCTAACGCTATCGAAGCTAAAAACTGGATCACCGGCACACTGATTGCCTGCGCCGATATCATTTTCATATTTTGCCGACGCACCTTGTTACTCACATTGGCAAATTTTTCTTGCTCAAGTGATTGCCCACCAAACATTAACACTTCTTTGTGGCCTTTTAACATTTGCTCCGATGACGTAGTCACTGAGCCCATTGCCGCCTGAATTTGATGACCTAAACCACGAAAACGCTTACTGACTTTATTGATCACAAAGCCCACGACAGGGCCAACCACGAAGAAAATTAACGAGAGTTGCCAGCTTTGGTAAAACATCATCGCAAGCAACGCCACCACCATGGCCCCTTCACGGAAAATACTCACTAGGGAATTACTGGCGGCATTAGCCACTTGGTTACAATCGTAAGTAATTTTCGACAGCAAATCCCCAGTGCTATTTTTATCAAAAAAAGCCACTGGCATTTGCATCAAATGATTAAAAACTGCGCGTTGCAGCTTCATCACGACATGATTACCCACCCAAGCCATACAATAGCTGCTCATAAAAGCCGCCAAGCCGCGCGCGGTAATGATGACTAAAACAAAAATAGGCATAAAAGTGAGTACATCTGGGTTTTTGCCGGTTAACCCTTCATCAAGTAGTGGTTTCAGAGAATATAAAAATGTAGCGTCAACAGCGGCATAGCCTAACATTCCAATCACGCCACCGAGGATCCCGAGTTTCTTATCTTTAACGTATTCAAGTAAGCGTTTGAAGGTGACAAAAGAAGAAGTTGTCGATTGTGTCATAATGGCCACTTATGAAAAAAGAAACATTTTAACCTCTAGGAACAAAAGGTAAAAGCGCTGAGTGATACCAATATGGTGAGATAGCATCACGAAAGCCTTTTATTACCCAGCTTTCACCTTGTGGGGCGATAATTAACATGCCTTGTTTGGCAGTGTTAGCCCCTCGCGCTCCAGCCTTTAAGTAGCGCTGGACAACTTCTTGATGAGGAAACCCCCAAGGGTTATACCTACCAGCGCTATAAACCACCCAACTGGGTATGGTTGCATCAACAAATGCCGCAGAGGAAGAGGTTTTACTACCATGATGTAAGATCACCTTGCTTTTGTTATACCTATTATCTTTATTTACAGTACAAATAACAAACAAGTTGAGACCAACTAATGATGATAGTGAATACTAATGAGCAATTTTGTATACGCAACACTACTTATCCAGGTTTACCCATTTTACTTGACAGGAATTTTGAGATCGTAAGACCAGTATTCTTGTTTACAGTCTATTTAGCAGTTCAAGATGCTCGTATACAGAGTTTGAAGACAATAAAAAGCTATGTAAGCTCTTTATATGATTATTTTTCCTTTCTTGAAGCTAACGACTTAATGTGGAATGAGCCGTATCTTAATGATGCTGAACACTTTAGTCTAAGTGTTGTAGCCTTATATCGGAACTGGTCAAAAACACTTGTTAACTCAAATAATAGGAGAACAGTTTCAGATTCCACGATTAACCTACGCCTATCTGTATTAAAACGGTTTTATGAATACTGCTTCGCACGGGAACTGATTAAATTTAAACCGTGGGAGACATTGTTTAAAGTTCAACCCGAATCAATACCTAGTTTCTTCCGGCATACTCGCGGTCAGAAAGTTCTAGTGTCGAATGATCTTGTACTGAAAACCTATAAGAAGGTACCTAAGTTACTAAACATTGAGCAGTGTAGAACTCTTATCAATGCAATCGATAATAGATCATTCAAATTAATGACTAAACTCATGCTATCAGCTGGACTCCGAAAGGATGAAGTTATCAGCTTGAATATTAACTCCATTATCGAACCTAGCTTATCTCAATGTAATAAGCGTATACCCCTTGATTTAGATCCTCATACGGATGGTCAAAGAACTAAAGGAAGCAAAGCTAGAAGAGTTTTTATCTCTGTTATTTTGATGAGGGACCTATGGGATTTCATCAATTTTGGCGAAAGGGTGACAAGAGGAAAGCTGCACTTAAAGAAAAAAGGATATATCTCCCCTTTCATATTTCTCAATCGATTTGGTAACACATACAGCAAACAGAGCTTGAATAACTTCTATACTACACTTAAAGAAAATAAGCAGATAGATTTCAAGGTCTCCCCACATATGCTAAGACATACATACGCTACTATTGAGCTTTATGCGGAATCACAACGGGTTGGAACAACTAAAGCGTTAGCATGGCTTCAAAAGCGTATGGGGCACTCATCGATTATTACAACAAGTACTTATCTTCACTGCATTGAAATTCTACAGGAGCACGAACTTTCAACATACCAAGCAGAATTGGATGATATGGGTTAGCTATGAAGAAAAAAGAATTTAAGATCGTAAAAGAAAATAATTATGGGGAAGACTCTCTACTTAGTCTAAAAGCTAAATATTTAGTTATGAAGTGCTATAAAGGCGAAAAAGACTTTAAACGCTGGTTATATTTGGATCGACCAATGCCGAGTCAGATAGTAAATTCAGCATGGGCTAATAGAGAAAAACTTGTCATTGATATATTTAACGCAATTGAACAATTATCATTCGAGATGGCTGAATCAACCATTGACGCCTTAGTCACCACAGGATGTAAAACGCTATTTGAGTTTTTAGATTCAGAATCAAAAAATGGAAATATAATATCAGAAATTTCACAATTCAATCGAGAAGTGATCGAGAATCTATTAATCTGGATAAAAAAAAGAACAGCTCGTACTGAGACGGGAAAATATTCAAATCCTAGCAATAGAAAAGCCTACACTTCCATAAAGTCAATATTGATGTTTTTCGTAAGAAAAGGAATACTAAAAAGTGAAATATTTCCTTATGCACCATTCATAAATATAAATAGGCACAATAGCACCACAGAACCATACTCAAAATCTGAATTTGGTAAAATAATGCGTTTCCTCTGGGCAGAAATAAAAAAAATCAACGACACTGAAAATTATAAAAATAAGAATAGAATATTATCAATCTATGTACTGACTATAGCAGCAAAAACAGGAAGAAATACATCTACAATACTAAACTTATTTGAAGACTGTATAACTCCTCATCCTATCTTCCCCAACACACATATAATCTTAACAGGGTTCAAAAAACGAGGTATGAACACAAGCACCCAGGCCATTAGAGAGCAATACAACAGCGAAGACACATTTTCATCATCAAAAAAAGTAGGCGATTTGGTGACTGACGTACTAAGGATAACGGGGCCATTAAGGGAGAAAACGTCTCTTAACAATCTATTCTTAATCGAAGGTCCTAATGATAAGCCGGAAGCTCTAAATGAGCAGATTTTTTGGAAGACTGTAAAAAAAATTTACTCTGAAGCCAATTTAAAAGATGATCAAGGTAATATTTTAAGAATCCAGATTAAACGAATGAGAAAAACATTTGCGACGCGTATTTGGCAACTTACCGGCGGCGACCCAATAAAAACATCAAAGATTTTAGGAAACACCGTGCCGGTCATGAATCGGAGTTATCTTGATATCACTCCTGAAATGGAAAAAAATCATAAAATGTTCGGACAAGTTTTAACGGCAACTCTACTTAATAAGACAGAAAACATAGAGTCGGTCATTGCTGAAAAACTAAACATAAGCTTAGAGCATGCTAAAAGCCTATTAATAGGCGACTTTAATACTGGAGTGGGTCGCTGTTCATCACCGTTCAACGGTAAGTATTCGGAAAGTAAAGAGGTCGCATGCACAAGGTTTATCGCTTGTTTTAATTGTCCTAACCAGGTGGTCGTTCAATCGGACTTACATCGACTTTTTTCATTCTATTGGTTAATTATTAACGAGAAAGGCTTCATAGGAAAAAGAAAGTGGACAAAACTATACTCTTGGATTATCACTCTAATCGAAAAGGAGATTGAACCAAAATTCAGTCCTGACATTGTTATCAAGGCAAAAAAACAAGCAAAAGATGAGCCACATCCAATGTGGGTAACTCGTGATAACTTAGGTAAATTGTAACTATGAGAAAAGTGAATTCTGAGCCCACAGAAGCGCCCCCCTCTTGTAATCATCCTGTAACAATTGATAAAGATGGAGCCGTGATATCATCTTACCAAGATAACATTTGGGATTTCAGCCATGAGATTCATAGTAAAAACGTTTCTAAAGCACGACGTATAATAAATTTTTCAATAACGTTAGAAAACAAAACTAATCTGTCTGATGTTATAAACGAAAACTATATGAATGGTTTGAAAGAGTACCTATATGTTAGGAAAAACATCCCTCACCCTCATTCCAACAAAGTAATCTCTGCACAAACTATTATATCAAAATTCTACCATTCACTATCAGTTATAAACTACTTAATACATATTAAAAAAACTTGTTTTTCTTCTTTTGACAGCAGTGATACGAAGGGGGTTATTAGTTACTTGAAAAATCGGAACCCATCCATTTCTAATAACTCTTTATTAAAAATCCTTTCAGTAATTCAAGATCTATATCTTTTTAACGAAAAATTAAAACATGGTATAAAATCTCACCCTTTTCATGGAGAATCGGTTGTATCATTATCAAATGATAGAAGACTCCAAGGGGGGACAGCGGAAAACCAAACTCCTTGCATACCAGATTACATATGTTCTGAACTTTTAAAAAAATCGGTAGACTATTTACTTGATAACAGCGAAAGGATCATCAAAGCAAATGCTTCTTCAGACAAAAAAATTAGTGAAATGTATTCTCGCTACTACAAAAAAAACAAGAATTCTAGAGATACAAAAATAAATAGAAAAGATAGAAACACAATTCACCTAATTTGTAAGAGTAGAGGTTATACGGAGTTCATGAAAAAGAAATTACTCTTTCATGGCTTCAATGGAAAACTAGATTTAAACAGATCCACAAATAAAGCAAGAACATGCTGCTATGTTATACTAGCTTTAACAACTGGCATGCGAAACTCAGAGCTAGCATCCCTAACAGCCTTTAGTCTTATTAAGTCAACAGGTTGGGATAATGAAGAATACTTGTGGGTTCAGGGCCATACATACAAGCTTGAAGACGAGCCCAAGCTCGTAAAATGGATGGTTCCAGATCTTGCGGAGATAGTATTCAACCACCTCAAAGAAATGTCCCTAATGAATAACAAAAGAATAATGAGATCCTTACCATATCTCGAAAATACAGAAGCAAGGCGACAAGAAGATTTGCTTTTTTTATTATTTATTGCAAACGACACCAAAACAAATACATTTAATGGATTATCCAATAGTCATTGGAATTCCAGTTTGAAATCCCTATCAATTGAATTTGATTTAAGAACAGATGGCTCTGATAATGATTTGAAGTTACCTAAAAATTCAGTATGGCCTCTTAGTAGTCACCAATTCAGACGAACCTTTGCAACTTTAGCTGCGAGAAGTGCTTTAGGGGATTTAAGATATCTCCGAGAGCATTTTAAACATTGGTCATTAGATATGACTTTATACTATGCAAACAACGATAAATTTGATGACTCCCTATTTGACGAGATTCTGACAGAACGAAATGAGTTACAAAGAGCGATAGTATCGGATTGGCTTATATCTGATAAAGAATTAACAGGAGGAAGAGGTGAAGTGATCGCATCATTTAGACATAGAGGGAATTTAAAAACTGCTGAAAACCTTCCTGAGCTTTCGCGACAAATAAGTGACAACATATTCATCCGTGGAACCGGACATAGTTGGTGCTTAGCATCTGGAGATGGGTGCGGAGGTGAAGGTTTGTATGACGCAATTCAATGTGTAGATTGTGAAAATTCAGTAATTGATAAAACACATGCTTCCATTTGGAGTGGAATAAAACAACAGAGCGAAATTTTGCTAGAGCTAGCTGATAGTGGATTACCGACAAAACAAAAAGCAAAGCAATATATAGAAAAAGCGGAAAAAATAATCAGCATATTTAATGATGAGAATAATGAACAATGAGAAAAAACACTCTAGAAAAATTAAATGAAGTTTTGGATTCATTTCTTACTAACTCTAAAGAAGAAAAAATAAACATCTCCAGCATTGCAAAGCAAGTAGGAATAAGTCACTCAACCATTTATAACTGCTACCCTAAAATAGTAGAAAGAATAAAGCTACACAATTTCTTACTTCAACAGCCAGAGGAATTAACAAAAGAAGATAAAATTAAAAAATTAATTAAAGAAAAATCCAACTTAAATTTGGAGTTAGCAAAAAGTCGCTTAGCCATTCAAAAATTAGTATCGATAAATGCAAGCTATGAGATTGAAAACAGCAGATTAAATTCTGAAATTGAGTCATTAAAAGAAGAAAAATCAAACTTAATAAGAAGTATAAATAGTATAACACCAATAAAATAAACCACTCAAACCAAAGGAAAAAAATGATATATTTCATTCAAGGTGAAATTACCAAAAAAATAAAAATTGGGCACACAGACAACATCATTTTAGAGGACAGGTTACAACCAATCCGCTCATCCTCACCAGATAAAATAATGTTTTTAGGTGGAATGCCTGGTGATCGAAGTTTAGAATCTACTTTAAAAAAAAGGTTTAACAAATTTAATTCACATGGAGAGTGGTTTTTTGAAAACAATGATTTATATTCATTTATATCTAACAACTGTATTTTTAATGAAGATATTTTAAGTATAGTAATTGAAGAAATTAACCAAGGAAATATTGACTATAAAGTCGCCAAATCACTAGGAGAAAGCGATATAAAGGAAATTCAAAGAAAAATAATAAATACAGCATTAAATAATATATGGGAGACAGTCAGCATACCTATTGAATAGTTTACGGCATTGTTGAGCAGGCAAACCAAGAGGGTAGATCTTATTCAGCATCTTAAATTAGAGCATCTTAGGTGTCTAACATGCCCCACTCAAAGTAGCGCCAAGGGCCTTCGTGTCGAAGGTTATTGATGTTTAAAACTTTTTTCTTCCGCAGTTCGTTCTATCGTGACTACCAGAGGCCAAGTGTGACAATAAAGTTCGAAACTCACTTTTGGACATAAACGAGTCAGTGGCTTTGCTAATTTTGAAAAATACGGATTAGCTGTCATGAGTCAGAGACTAAAGCTCTTTTATTCATATCAATGGTTATAACTTCTATCTCATCGATACCTACATACCCGTGTGCAATCGACTTCCAATAGTCTTTAAGCGCTGAAGCAAGCTTATCAGTACCTACTCGCTTACCGCTTATCTTCCAATACTTGGTCGACTTCTGTGATACCAAAAGAAATACACCACAACCAGCAGTGCCCTCTCTGAGATAATCACCAACGAGCTGGTTTCGAAGCCGCTCGCACAAATCAGGACCACTCCAACCTTTATCAAGTAACTTCAACTCAATCGGCACTGGAGAGGCGACTTTCGGGTTGGCAAGCCAAATGTCCATCCTTTGCTCATTAGCTAACTCTGGCTCTTCTGCGATTGTGTAGTAACCGTTGGCACTTTTTCTTAGCTCAGCAGCAATAAGCGTTCTAATCTCATTTTCTTTGGTTGCTCTTTGCCAAGTCATCCAAGGGCTATCATTACCATTTTCGACCCAATCCTTAATCGAAAGAATTTGTTGGACACCCAGTTCAAATAGCTGCCTGTGCGACTCAGGAGAGATCAGATTAGTTTTGTGAAACTCCTTAAACTGGTTATCTGACCATAGCGGGACATCACCATAAGCTTCAGCCATTTTGTATGCGTTCTTTTTCATCCACGGTCGATGTGACTCGTCAGGGTGATCTTCTATCAGCTGTGTCAATGCGTAATAACTTTCCTTTGAGGGAATCTCGACCAAGTAGTTGAACAACATATCTCTTGCTTCTTGAGCATGATCTCGTGTTGTGGGGCTATAGACCCCTGTGCCGGCTCGATTAAGGTCATCACTGGCTCTGATATATTTATGCATCAGTCTGTACAATGTCTTTAGGTGAGCAACCACTTTAAATCGTCCTACATTATAAAGAGAACGATGTGAACTCCTCCCACCTAACAACGCTTCCAGAAATACTTCCGCAGCGTTCGTTGCCTGTTCAGGTTCAAGCGTTGCTAGCCACTCCTCTAACTCTTGAATACCTTGGTCAGGCTCACTATCGACTAACAGCGCATACCACCATGCAATTTCATGATCGTCACCTTGACTTGCTGATATGTATTTTTGGGCTAGCAAAGATAGTTGCTCAGCACTAATACCACCTTCAATCAAGAGTCTTAAGCAGTATTCCTTATTGGCTTGGATTAAATTGTCAGAACTGACTAGATATTCAAATACGGTGCCAGCGAGATGTTGTTTGAGCCAAGGTGCGTGATACACCAAATCGTGTAGAATGTGGCTTGAAACCTCTTTGGCTTTACTATTATTCTCTAGCTCCCAAAACACCTCTTTAAGAATGGCCTTATTTGTTTCCTCTGGATAAGTTCGATGTACTACCTCAAGCCAACTTGGGAATCCATTTATATCCCATGTTATATAGCGCAATAGAGTTCCAAGGTCTTCAACACTTAAAGACTTCGGAAAGTCAGAGTCTTCCTTTGCTTGAATTTCTAGCCCAGCTAAGCCTAATAACAAGGCATACGGGATTGAATTACCAATCACCTCCTCTGAATGCAACTGTGGGCGAAAGTTTCGCCAATGATTCATACAAAACTCTTTGTATGAATTTGCCACTTGTAAGCCAAATTCAGGAATTAGCCGCTCCCATTGACTTGCACTGCGTCGACTTGTAGCTGGACTATCTTTTTCTAGCTCACTTAATAGCCAGACATGGTTATTAGTAATTTCGCCTGACTTACCCTTTGGAGCAGTAATCTGAGACGGATTTTCTTGCAGCGACTGTATCCAGTCTATTCGGCTACTTTCTCGCTCCTTCTGTTTTTTTTCTGCTTGTCGGCGATACTTTGCTTGCTTAGCCTTGTACCTTAGCGTTGATTCAGGAGTTATCGGATTTAACAAATTATCTAATCGTGATACTAAGACTTCTTCACCATGCACAGCAATACGAAGCTCCTCTAACATGTTTACAGGTGTGCCTAACTGTTGATAGAGCCTGAATGCAGCATTCAGTGCGACTAATCGGTCATCTTGCTTATTGCGAGTGCTAACAAATGATACTAACCTTGAGAAACCATCACGATTGAAAGCCCAAAAATGTTTTAAATATGAGATGCTGCAATCATCAGTCAGGGGCTTATCTTTCTCACTTAGATGTTTTCTTGCATTCTCGATGCTATGCCAATAAAGAGCATCATTCAGCTCTTGCCATTCAGGCACCAGATTACCGAGGTCATGTTCAACATCATTTGTGTACCCCTCTCCCCAATACTGCAAAGCTTCTACATTTGCCATAGTGGACAGCGAAAGCTCTGACAAAGTGAATGGATCCCTATTGACCACTAGCCTTTCCAAACACTTGATGGCAGAACCAAACAACCATGCGTATTGCTTAGATACCCTACATTCTCTTTTCTCTATAAAAGGAGCAACACTAAGGTAACGACCTAACCCTTTTAGTAATTCAGGAATAAGTTTGATTTCTGCTCTCTCGATAAAGTTAAGCAGCGTCCTACCCAAACGCGATACTTCAAACCTTTTAAACTCAGCTACATGATGAATTGATTCAACTAGATATTTAATAGAATCTTCGTCGGGTACGGTATGGTCAACCAACTCACTCAGTAAGTCTTTAGGGATTTTCCCTCTGCTAATAATCTCTTGCCAGACAAGAGCTCTTTGCTCTTCATCCCCACAAGTCATTACAGCTCGTACTGATGCAATTCTGGCATACTTATCTCGCTTGCTAGATACAGAAATTTCTATAAGTGGTTCGGTGCAAGCATTCATCTTCCCTTGCCAGACTAAACGGCCAAGGAAAAATATCGCATCATCATTGCCCGCATATTTGTGAATAAGGTTAAGTACATCCTTCGTCAGATCTGGCTGTGCAATTCGGGTAATAGCGGCGTTGTCTTGAGCAGAATGATCATCTGTATTATTGGCAATTTGAGCCATAATATCAGAAAGGATTTGCCTCCTTACTGACAACGGCAACTGAGAGGGGTCGCCTTCCTCTATAGCGATTTCAGGCTTGATAGCCAAGATCTTCGCTCGCAGACGATCATCAAATAAAATTAACCATGGCAATATCGGGCGAAATAAAGGGGTAACAACAGTTTCACCGAAAACTTCCCTAATAAAGTAAGACTCGATTTGGGAGCGCAAACCTTCTTCTTTCAATAAACCAGAGAAAAACTGTGCTGCTAATAGCTCACGAATATCCCTATGCCGGAACCTTACTGCACCGTAAATAATGTCATTGAATAAACCGCTCTCAAGTAAAGACTTAACCTCTTCTCGTTCCCAGTCGTACAGAATGATGTCGGCATCAATTCCTTGCTTTACCTTTTCGGCATCAGGCACATTGATCCCTACATTACCCGTTAAGATAACGGCAGCAGCCAACCGTTGAGCACCTTCACGGGCCTTGTCTAAGTTGAGAGGCTTTCGAGCATTGTTATGTTCCTCATTTAGACGAACATCAACACTGTGTTGTAGCAGATGTAGTCGCCCATCAAGAGATTGGTCATCCAACCACTTTGTTATGATGATATCCAAATCAAAAGGTCTTTCTGCGAGATTCCACAGGCCTAACCGTTCAACCTCATCCAAGAGTTCATCAATGTTGTTAACTCCATTTTCGATACAGTAGGTATAAACCATCGTTCGGTTTAACGGTCGTAAGCTATAGACATTTAATGCACTTTTAGGATGTTTATTTTTGTCGTCATCTTTTCGAGGACTAGTAGATGGGTAGAATAGATGAACATCAACTAGAGCTTTGTCTGACTTGGCACGCCAGCTATATGGGCGACTAGAAATATAAATATGAGCTCGCCTAGCCCCTTTCTCAATTCCTTTTGCAAAACGTTTGATAGCTTTTTCAAAAGCTCTAGGGTGAGCTAGTTTTGCTTCATCTACCGAATCTAAGAAAAACCAAGCCTCATCATTTGAGTTAAGCCAGTCTTCAAACTCATCTTCATCACCTATTTCGAAAGCATCATCAAAGTTACGGTCAATATCTTCAATTCGAATAAAAAAAGACAGCTTCCTTTCATTTGAGAGCTTACTCGCCATTTCCATAAATTCGACCGTCTTACCAGCGCCTGCCTCGGCTAAAATTACAGTACGATACTCTTTTAATAGAGAGTTCCAATTGTCAGCTTTGTTGATTCCCAAACTAAGAGAAACATCTAGCTCTTCAGAATCCTTGTGGCTTTCTATTACAGGAAAAAACTGACGATCTAAGGTGATGTACTTCTGCATAACTCCATTGAGCTCCATGTGGCATAAAAACTTCCCATATTCCACTTATTACACACAATTACCCAACTAGTCTAGCTCTCATAAAGTAACTACTAATGTTAATAAGTTATCCATTAGCCAGTTTCATCGTGAAAATTACACGATCTAAAACGGTTTGGGGCATGAACATGCAAGAACAGATCGGCCTGACAAGCCTTTGGACAGGAGTGAGTTGGCGGTCATATTCGTGATCGCAAACTTCAGATTAGCTATGTTTAGGAAAAGCGAAGTAGACGACTTTGTTGTTCGAGAACATGAGTTGCGTTGGCTGTCTAATAAAAGTTATTCCCTATCTATTAGAGGGTATCTAATATGTATTAGATCGCAGGTGTCAGATTTCGAATTCGTTCGTTAACTTTATGTAACACATCAGATATTGGCGTTTTACCTAAGCTATCATAATTTATTTCGTGTCTATTAATTCTAGAAAAACTTTCGTGGAAATCACTACTTGTGGAGACAATCACCTTGTCTAAATTGTAACCAATAGAGTTAAATTGGTCTGCTGTTATATCAATAATGTAGCCATCGCAGACCAACCAAGCATGGGATTGTTCTCGATTATTACCTAAGCCCTTACCTGAAATATACGTACTGTCTTTTCCATAAGCATTTTTTAGAAATAGACCTAAAAGATTCGATGTATCACCGCAACATCCAGAGGGGAAACCATTTAAGCACTGAGAAAAGCTAGTGTTATAATGGAAATCTGACTTATCAAACGATTCAAGGGCAGCCCTGATCTTTCTAATGTCTATAATAATTGAATCTTTCAAATTACCTCCATAAGAGTATTGAACGATAACGCAGTGCTCCCAAACAATGTAAAAGCAGGTATTGTATCTTGCCGAACGGTGCTCGTCACCTTTAAAAACTTAAAAACTTAAAAACTTAAAAACTTAAAAACTTAAATATGATAACTCCTCTCTTTATCTCCTCACTAACTTTCGGTCGAGATTTAAAATCAACTAAAACTTCATATTCATGCCCAAACTCAACATTTTCACCAAACGGTGCAATAACGGCTTTAATTGTAGAGTCCGTCTTAATCTCAATTACATATATTTTTATGGGCTTGGTGTATCCATTTTTTAATGCATGATAAGTTGCTATATAGGGGGATAAAGTTGTAGATACAGGCAGTTCCCAATTGTCATTACTATTTTCCGAGCAAACTCCACGAAATAGAATCTGTCCTTTTGACAAAAACAGTCCATTTTCTTGCATTTCCATTCCTAATGCTCTTAAATCATTATCATTGAAATTTTTATATTTTTTCTGAAATGACATAAATACAGGGTTTTTAACATTATTAGCCTTGCTCTCTTGCCATTTACTCAAAGTGTCAGAGGATTCAAGAAGGGCCTCAAATTCTATAAACCTTTCAGGCTTTCTATGTTTATTTGGGGCTATTTGATAATTAATAAGTTCTGAAAACAATTCTAAAACACTATGAAAACTACCATTCCAACCAATTTCTTCAACATCAAACTTATCTAAGACCATCTTTACTCCGAATATATAATGTTAGCATACCGCACGTTTGCTATGCTTAAGGTGATTAAAATGGCCAAATAACCATCTCTTAGAAAATTAACGAGAAACATTCCGTTAATACTCATGTTATCCCCGTGCTAATAGTCTCTCTAAGACGGTTGCATAACAGGATTTAAAGTCACTTTCCAATCCCGGAGATGAGTACTTTTTTAAGTGGATACGATAATCGGCTATACCATCGTCTTGAGCCTCGAAACTAGACAGAAAGTCATTGTGTTCGGCAATAATTATTGGCGGATTCTTATAGCCATACTTGTTGAACTGATCGCTCGTAATGTCAATGTGTACACCATCCAAGTTGAGCCAAACGTGAGACCCTAACTCTTCATTAAACCCACCATTTGCACCACGAATTAGCTTTGCATTAGAATATCCGTTGTCACTCAGATATGCAGCTAGCAGCTGCGAGCTATCATCACAACAAGCTTCAGGAAACTTACTAACAGAAAGAGATGTCCCATCAAAATCACACGGATTTAGTTTCTCCATTGCAGCTCGAAACTGATTTACCAAAAATGTTAGTTGCTCCATTTAACCTCCAAGATGCATAACAATTTATTTGATCCAAAAGTGGGAAATCCACACAAAAAAATAGCAAACACCGCTACGAAATAGAGTAGCGGTGGTAGCTTTATAGATCTTCGTTAGCTAGGTTTTCTGTATTTTTCTTGTGCAACTCATTTACAAACTGAATGTTGGTAAGCATAACAGTTAGAATAGCCACTGTTTGTATGGCAGCCAAGTAAACTACTGATGTCACCGCTAACAATTTAAAAATGGATTTATGCCCTTGAATATAATCAAGGGGTTGAAGTAAAACCATTGAAATATTGAAGGCAAGAATCCCAATTATCACAAAAGCTGACGTTAAGATAATCAAAACCAAATTCTCGATCCGTTTTGTTTCATCACCAGATGCCAAAATTACCTTATCTGGGTTTGTGTATGCTGAGATTGCTTCAGGATATGAATAGGCAATCCAAATACCAGCTAACGTAAATACCGCTGCAGATATGTTTTGTAACGTACTTAATATTGGTGATAAATCGCTTATTGATAAAGAATCAACAACAATGAATGCTAAACCTAAAGAAAAAAGTAAGTATATCGAGTGCCGAACAAATCGACTAAATACGAACAGAGCAAGCATCTCAATGATCTTGTAATATAACAAGAGTTTAGATTTCATTTTTATTCCCCTACTGCAACGGAGACGAGCTCATCACATTCACTGGTAACGGTTTGTAATAAATCAGAACGACTTTTTTGAAGCTCATTCAGTAAACTTTTCGCTGAGTAGAAGTTAGATTTTTTGTCTAGTGGCTCCATTAAAACATGCTCTTTGCTTACGTATTTATTGAACCAACGAGTAGTGTCGTTCCCGCCCTCTCTAAAGCCTACGTTATTCCACGTATCAGTTTGCTTAAATTCTTGATGATACACTTCTAGCATTGACTTAAGTTCCTCTTCAGAAAGTCTCCGCTCTTCAATAATTTCAACTTGTTTCTGAAACTTCTTTTTCAAGCTCTTTCCTTGAATGAGGTCAAACAACCTGAAACACGAATCTTTCTGGTCTTCTTTAACAGTTGAAATCGTATCTCTGACCACTATATGAGTGATTTTTCTAGATAAATTTTTGATGTTAGCCTTTTGTGATGAAAGCTCCTTCATATGGACATCAAACTTGTAGTTCATAGAGAACTTGTCATCTTTAGACTTGTAAATAACCCGCTTAACTGTTTGCTCTCTATTAGAAAACTGATTAAACGAAACCTGTTCAACTACTTTTTTTCTTGGGTGATAGATTCGAAGGTCAATACACCGTTTGATGTAGTTACATACATCTGTGGTAGAAGCTACGGAGTGCGGAAAATTTATTGAAGCTACTATATTCAGTTCTGGAATAAACCAGTAATACATTGGTTCTCCCAAAATTGCATTTTGGCCTTTGACTTTAGCTTCAATTTTTATCGAGTCTTCAGGGTTTGAGCCAAATTTAGCATCTGGAGCAATCCCTTTAACCTTTCCGCTATCATCGCCATACCGCTTCCACAGAACAAACACAACATTTTTTGACGCAGGGTCAACTGCAATATCTTTACAATAAATCTGAGTTCTCTTAGGAGAAGACTCGACATCCCAAGGCACTGTTTGAGTAAAATCCCGATTCTTAACCCATTCCTCAACGAGAGTTAATGAATCTGTCAGCGAACCTTCTACATGTTCACTGTCTTTATTATTCCTCATTCGGTAGAAACCGCACTCGTTAACCTCAAAAAAGCTAATTAAGCCTCGTTCCATCAAGCATCACTCCAATAGATAAAAATTTATACTATTATCAAGCCACTAGCCTCCGAGCACAACCAGTTACTTAAAATAATCAACTTGTGTTTTTTACGAGGCGCCGAAATTTGAGATGAATGCTGACCATTAAACTTTGGTCAAAGTGAGTCAGCGCTCCCCTAAATTAGCAATTTATGAATAACTAAAAGTATGGAAGGTAACTTAACTAACCTGAACTCGGGATAAAAATAGAAATGAACTAAAAGCTGGTTCTGCGATCAGATCTTTCGACCAAGAGAGAACAATCGCAAGGGAACCAGCTATGCATAAACTAGTAGACTTATTCTGTCATGTCGATGACTTTTGTCAGGCTTTTTTGCCTGAATGGCAAAAACTTCAACTTGAAAACGGTGACCGTAAGCGGAACCGTAAAGTGTATTCACCGTATTTCTAAATATTTATCGCATTCTATCCTGACATACTCAGGTATGATATCGAACTCACCGGGGTCAAGCTGACAGATGTACTCATTCTCAATATGGTAAGTCTCATTAATAAACTTACGTATAACAGAGTTTTTAACATCCATATTAAACAGCCTAAATACTTGCAGCTTTTCATAACCGTTGCCACATCCTTCATAAATGTCTTTTAAAGAATCTTGATTTTTCAAACGTTTCAAAGTGGCTGCATAGTCAAAATCGGTGATTCTATTTGCAATCTTTGAGCAGCCGAAATCAAACTTCTGAGAATTCATTACAGGATAATCGTCACCAACGATAGGTTCCCTTTTATCAACAGGAATATCTCTTAAATGAAACAAATTCGAAAGCACTTGATAAGCATCTTCTTTGTCATCCAAGATTTCATAATTCCTTCGAAGATAAATAAGCTTGAGGATTACATCGCACTCTTTATCTATGACTCCATTACAGATCTGAGAAAAAGTCTTGATATCAGATTTTGTTATTGATTGCTCAGATAACTCTCCCCGAATTAACTTTAAGAAAGATGCTGTCACTGTATTGTTAAACTTGTCTGAAACAGCTTTGACGGTATCAATAATTGGCTCAACATCATGCGTTAGCATCAAGACTGTGTCACCTTGTAAGCAGTCTTTTGGCTTCCTGCGGAACAGCATCTCTAATATTGCGTACTTCTTGTTTTTATCAAAAGATGAAATGGGATCATCCAATACAATTAAGTCTGGCTTTTTAGCTAAACATTCATACATAAATAAGACGATTGCAAAGGCATTTCTTTCACCAAAGCTAAGGTGTTGATCACCTCTACTAACAAAATCATCATAATCTATATGTAGAAGTTTCAACCGAGATTGGTCATCTTCACCAGAAATTTCGACAGCGTACTTATACCCAGCGTAAGACAAAAAGTTATTTATATCCGTTTGATGCTTACTAATGAGTTTTTTCATCCCGGCTCGCTGCATATTGACTTTACCTTGAAGTTTGCCCGCCTGTTTGCTTACCTCATTAATTGAATCATTAATTGAAGCAATTGCCGCTTGCATCTTTTCTGAGTCGATAATGGAGAAAAATTGCAAATCTAACTTATAATCACTTAATCTGTCGTTAACTTTTTCACCTTGTTTAAAATTGAACCCATTGAGTTTTTTAAGTAGTTCAAGCTTCTCAAGGAGGTTATCAATTTGACATTTTATATCACTTAAGAACTGTTCGTGCTCCTTACCTAAACCATTGGGTAGAGAGGTTATTACCGTTAACTTTTCTTTACAATCATCTGAAAGGTAATCTCCTAGTTTTTCGATAACAGAAATTATGCCAACAAGGTTTTTGATGACTGTTTTATCATATTCCTTCCCAACTTTTTTTATCTGCTCTTTTTTTTCCTGAGTGTCGCTAGAGCAAAATGGGCAACAATCTGATAAGCTTGAAAAATCTTTCAGTCCCTTGGTTTGCCAATCTATCCAGTTTACGTTGTTCGGGCTTCTAATAAACGGCTGATATGCCTCTAAACCAGCAGGAATGTGTTCAATTTTATTTCCAGAGGACAAGCCTTTCATACCAGTTGAGGCTTTTGATATTCCTGTTTTTGTAAGCTTGAAAGCTGCTCCTAACTCCCTCAAATTTGCAATCAACGTGTCTAACTCAAAGTTATCTAAGAACAATGTCTTGATATTTTTTACAATATTTTCAATCTCTTTCTCTGTCTCAACATATGCTTCATTGCGAATAAATATATCGAAACTATTACTCAAGAGTTCATCGGACTGGAATGTAAACTGATTAACATATTCTTCGTTAAAACACATTACCGTGTTCAACTCTTCCGTAACGGTTACCTGAGGCTTTAGCCCATCTGGATTGTTAGTTCTTAGTTTAAAGGGCATCAGTTCAGAAAGTTTATCTTCATGACTATTAGAGATTAAAGCTTTGGCTATAGTGCTTTTTCCTGTACCATTCGGGGCGAATTTTATGTTTAGCTTTCCTTTTTCAATTTCTAAACTGGCACTGTCAATGTTATTACAGTTAGTTATGTCTATTAGCATATTAAATCCCATACAAAGCTGAATATCTAACTCACATAAAAAAGCAGCAAGTTGCATAAAATGCAATTCTAGGGATATTATCCTGATAAAACTGTGCCCCCCTTCATTATCTAAACATTTTATTTTAAATCAGCTACTTGCTTCATTACGTGCTATTTACTGCTAAAGAAGAGCGCAAGATTTTTGTGGAAACTAGAAATCGGGGCAGAAACGTGTTAGATACCCATGCATGTATAAAAATCGTTAAACCCCAAAAAATCTCACAAAATAAATAAAAAACAACAACTTATATATTTTCATGTAACAGGCTATTTATTATATATAGATATAGCTCATGATGATGTAACTTCTAAAATTTTCGAGATAGCATTCATTTGGCTTTGTAGCCGATGCACATCTTCCCTAGCTTGATTAAGAAATGGCTGTACATGATCCTGTTGGTAAGGATAACGTTTGATTAGGCTTGCGAAGGTCGCCACTTCTTGCTCTGTTACCTTTAAGCTTTTTTCATATGTTCGCTTCTCTTTTAACAATGCTTCATGAAAGCTAATATCTTGATTATCAGGAGTTGATGTATTGAGATTTTTGAGCGTTGATTTGGAACTAAATCTCGTCTTTTTAAATAATGGAGTGGTCAAATAACGTACCTGCTTACCAGGTCCTGACTGAGTCTTGCGTAACAGCTGTTTTGACTCCAAATATAGAATACGCCGATATACATATATACGAGCTGTATTTGAACAAAAAACATTACCTGCTTTAGCTAAAATTTCATCCCTTAACTCAATTACAGTGAAATTATTTATTCCATTTGTAATCATAAGGTTATAAAAATATTCATGTAATGACACAACATTAGACATTAAATGACCTCTCACCAACAAACTTAGGATTGCTAAGTATACAAGAATAGGTAAAACTTAGACAATCTAAGTTATACCTAGGTGGAATGATGAAATTAGAGTGTCACAAGAGAATCCGATACCAAAGCGCCTCAAAGAAGCACGAGAGAAAGCAGGTCTTACTCAAAAAGAGTTGGGTATAAGGGTTGGTATGGATCTAGGTTCCGCAAGTGGGCGCATGAATCATTACGAAAAAGGCCGCCATACTCCCGATATCCAAACGTTAAAGCGATTGGCTGAAAAACTGGGGGTTCCAATAAACTATTTCTTCTGTGAGAATGATTTAGCGGCAACTTTAGCTTGTCTCATAGATAAGCTCCCCGAAGAAGAAAAGCTAAAGCTTATCGAACAACTATCTAAAGCAACAAATCAACCAACATAGGTCCCTCTGAATCCAATATTCAACTTGTTGTGTGTAATCAGCTTCAGGCATCACCTTAATTTGTATTCTATCAAATTTTAATGCCTTAAAATGTCATGGTAATACAGCTGAGGCCTGCAACCAACGAACAATACTAGAATAGGCTCGCCACCATCCAAAGAAAGTTGTGACAAACGATATATATATTAGGCAAGGTATGTTGCGGAAAACTTGCGTTAAAGAAAGCTAGACTACCTGGTGTACATAACGGTTCCAACAAATTAGAAGATAAAGCTTGAAAGTCCAACTTGTTATATGAACGTAACCAATTGTAAAATATATAATTTAAAAGATGTAACAATATTAAAGGTGACCTTTTGAGTGCGCAGCGATCACTACATCTGCTTTTATTTGATGCCCTGCCATTTTTATTAGCTGCGCCTCTGCACGGGCTTCAATATCACCTGGGATCAAGATACTAAAATCGCCATTGGTTAAATGCAGTACACATGAATTATTGTTACGAGAACGGCCCACCGCTTTACCCCGCTGGGTGAAAAAGCGCCCGGTAAATGCACCTAAGCTAATTTGTTGGCCTTGCTGGCAGTACTGAAATGGCCACTGCGGTTGACTGTGCCAATAACGACTTATTGTTAAGTTCGCCGCTATATCCTGCCAACCGCCGGCATGATCGTTATCTTTATGGCTAACAATAAAGTGTCGTAATTCACTAATATTGTTGGCTTTTAAATAGGGTAATATAACGCTTTTTGCCATACTAAAGCCTGTCGAGCTAGCAAACCCGGTATCAAACAGCAGGTACTCTTTCCGACTTTGCATCAATACACTCAAGCCTTGGCCAACATCAAAAACAACCACTTGCCAGTCTGGCTTGTTGGGAATGAACCATGTTCGTCCTGCAACCAGACTCATAGTCGCAAGCATTATTAGCGCAAGCCGAAAAACAATAGGTGCTCTTCGTTGCCATGCCCAATATAAAAGTGAGCCAATAGCTAAAAACCAAATAGTCCAGCTTATACTTTGCTTATCTAATTCTAGCCAAGCGGTTGGTAAGTAAGTTAACACGAGTACCAACCACTCCAATACCCGATCAACCCAAGATAACAGCCATAGCCCTATTGACGGAGCTAAGAGCAGCAACGCCGTAACTAGCAAGCAGCCTGGCAGTACTAAAATGCTAACAACTGGAATAAACACTAAATTATAAACAGGCGACAAAGCACTAATACCTGAGAAATAAAATACCTGAACTGGCATCAGCAACAGCCAAAGCAATATTTGAAAATACAATAGATAGAGCAACCAGCGCCTACCTGTTGCGGCTTTCTTTTGGCCTAGCTTGATGATCAAGAAAATACCAATCACAGCACTAAACGAAAGCCACAAACTAACACTTAAAATAGCGAGAGGATCCCATAACAATAAGCAAAATAGAACGAGTAACAATGTATCAACAGACGTGACTTTACGATTAAATATAAGGGCAAAAGCTGCAATTAAAAACATCAGTAAAGCGCGCTGTGTCGGTAAACTAAATCCAGCCAGCCAAGCGTAAGTAAAAGCGGCAACAACACCACTTATAATAGACCAACTCGCCAGCTTCACTGGCACAGCAAAGATATAGCTGAGCCCAGTTAAAAAAAGATAAGCCAAGGCGCTGCAAGCCCCCGCAACCAACATGATGTGCAAACCAGAAATCACTAGCAAGTGAGCCAGCCCCATTTTTTGCACTTGCTGCTTTAAGTTATCATCCAGCCCGGTCTTATCGGCAAACACTAATGCCAACAATAGCCCTTGCTCAGACATATCTTGAGTTAACACGCTAATGCGTTCGTATAACAGAGCTCGCCAAGATAAAGTCTCACTGATAAACCCCTGAAATGACTTTACCGAAACCTGATAGCCAATATGTTGGCTAAAGAGATAAGATTGTTTATTAAACGAAGCGAGATTTGCCCTGCCCCAAACAGGTTTTATCTTAGCCTTTAACTTAACTACCTGACCTGCTTTGAAATTCAGCTTAGCGCGATACCATGTTAAGCGAACTTTTTTGGTAAGCAATGGCTGGTAATCATCGATTGTGATTAAGTCTCCTTGATAAAAATAGGGCATTGGAGAGGAATTTAATGAATTTATTCTCACAACTATGGTATGTTCTGCGCCTGAATTAAACTCGTCTGGTAACCAGTTTAATTGCCAATGAGCAACGCAACTAAACCAGACGAGCGCTAAGGGGAAACCGCTTAGCGCGCGCATTTGTTGTTTAGCAAGCAATAGAGCTGCGAAAATAACACTCAATATGCATTGTTGTAACGATAGCAGCTGGGGTAAGAACAGCCCGCATGTTATGCCTGCGACAAAGCAAAAGTACCATCTGCGCATTGGATAAACACCTAACTACAATAAGTAAACTATATGCCAAAAAAGCTGATTAAGCGGTATACGCCCAACCCTGAAACGCTGAAAAATCATAAACACTTGAAAATATTTGGCGATTTACTGCATGACGCGAACTTATGGCATTTAAACAGACGCTCTGCGGCAGGTGCATTTGCTGTTGGTTTATTTATGTGTTGGATCCCGCTGCCATCTCAAATGATAATGGCTGCCGGACTGGCAATCTTATTCCGAGTGAACTTACCCCTATCTGTTGCTTTGGTGTGGATTTCCAACCCTATAACCATGCCACCTATGTTCTATTTTGCTTATCTGATCGGCGCCTATTGCTTGCAACAACCGATTCAGCACTGGCAGTTTGAACTTTCTTGGCAATGGCTAATGGAAATACTTAATACCATCGGCCCAGCATTATTATTAGGTTGTGGCTTGTTGGCAGTGATCAGTGCAGCATTAGGCTATTTGGGAATTCATTGGTTATGGAGGCTATCAGTGATCCGTAACCGATCTCAGCGTAAATCAAGAAAATTCAAAAAATAGCCGTATACTGATAAAGATAAAAATAAAGTCGCTTACAGCGAATTTTTAAGTCTTATTACTGATTCACTTTGATTTATGTGATCTTTATCCTGTTCAACTTAACATATGTAATATTAAGTTCATAAATCTCGACTAGTATTTAGTTCGTAAATTAGGACCAAATAAAAATTGATAATCATTTCTGTTATCATTATATTTGTTCAGCATTATTTTTTCAGCTCATATTGAGCTGATTAATAACAAGATTCTTGCTCCCTATAATAAATTAAGGAAATATTGTGAAAAAGACGCTATTAACCTCAGCTATTCTAGCTGCACTTGCTTCTGGTTCTGTTTCAGCTGCTGAAGTTTACAAAGACGAAACTCACAAAGTTGACGTGTACGGTAAAATCCAAGGCATGTACTACGACTCTAAAGACAAAGGCGAAGAAGGCGATCAGAGCTACTTCCGTCTAGGTGTTAAAGCTAAATCTGCTATCACAGAATCTGCTTACGCTTTTGGTCGTTTTGAAGTTGAATATGCAGCAAACACAAGCGATGACTTAGACGTACGTCTTGGTTACGCTGGCCTAGGTGACAAGCAATTCGGTGCCCTTTCTTACGGTCGCCAATACGGTGCTTACACACTAGTATCTGATTTCACTGACGTGCTATACGAGTTCGGTGGCGATGCTTCTGGTACAGGTACTGATCACTTCGGTACAGGTAAAGCAGACAGCCTACTGAAATACTCGGTTGAATTTGGTGGTGCTACTTTTGAAGCTAACTACCAACTAGATAATACTAAAGAAGAAAAAGAAAGCGGCATTAACGATACCGCAACTTCTTACGGCCTTTCAGCCACATACGGTTTCGATTTTGGTGTTAACATCGGCGCAGCTTACAACAACGGTGAGCGCTTAACTGTTGGTGCTGGTGATGCAGAGATGACAGCTATTGCAATCAACTATGATGCAAACGGCGTTTATGCTGCACTTCTTTACTCTTTCGGTGAAAACTGGGGTAAAAGCGCAACGACTATCAATAACACAGACTTCACAGCATTCGAAGCTGCATTAGGCTATGATTTTGCTAATGGTTTCGGCGTACTTGCAGGCTACAACAAACAAGAAGCTGAAGCTGGCAACGTATCAACTGATACCGTTGACTACTACACGCTTGGTGCTCGCTACCAATACAACAAGCAATTCCAAGTTGGTGTTGAATACAAAGCTGACCAAATCAAAGGCAACGAAGACGTTGTAGCTCTAGCCGCTGTTTACAAGTTCTAATATCTTTTGAACTTACTTAATTAAATAAATCCTGCCTCGGCAGGATTTTTTTTGCCTAAAATAATACACTGCCTAACTTTACCTCAGTTTTACTTGAGCTTATCTCAGCCGCTAAAGAAGATTTTTAGATGAATAGGCGAACGGGGATATCAACTCAGATTAACTGCACCAAACAGCCGGGCAAGAGTATTGCAACAGTCCATCTAAGTGGCTACTTTCTAAGCACATTTGATACAAAATAGAATGGCGTAAACCAACACTTGGTACACAAGTATTTTGTCAATGTTCTGTTTAAAAATAAGCGTAGAAGCAATAGAAATAAAGCAAAGGTATGCCTTGAGCAGTTGTACTACCAATAACATACCCCACTGCTTGTAAGCGTTATGCATTTAGCATGAATTAGCCGTGCCCTAGTTGCTGGGCAGGTTTTATCTTACTCGCACGCCATGCAGGGTAAAGCGTTGCTAGTAAGCTCATTAACACTGCGATACCGGCAATAACAACCACGTCTAGCGGTTGCACCAAAGACGGCATAAAATCAATAAAGTAAATCTCGCCAGACAACACCTTTTGTCCAGTGAAAGACTCAAAAAACTGGAATATTTCCGTTAGGTTAAGTGCTACAATAACGCCTAAAATTACACCAAACAATGCACCAACCACACCGTTTAACAAGCCTTGCACAATAAAAATATTACGCAGCAAAGCATTACCTGCCCCCATGGTTTGTAAAATAGCAATATCGCCTTTTTTCTCGTTCACAGCCATCACTAAGGTTGACACTATATTGAAACAGGCCACCGCAACCACAAGAAATAAAATGACATACATCAGTACTTTAACCATTTGAATATCTTGATAAACATTTCCTTGGCTAAACACCCAAGGCTTAATGTAAACCAATAAGCCTGAAGCATAAGCCACGCGGCGGGTAATAGACACGGCATCCATTACATCCGTGGTTTTAAAAGCCACACCGTTTACGCCAGCCGTTAATTCATTGCCTGTATTCAAATGAATAAAACCCAAGCTATGGTCAAGTTGACCGCCCATTTCCAGTAGACCGACTAAAGTAAAGGTAAGCCGCCTTGGCGCGGATAACTTGTTATCATTGCTTAAGTTAGGTAGTAACAAGGTAACATTATCATTAACCTGTAAACCCAGTTTATCGGCAATCCCCTTACCCAAAATAAGCTGATAACCCGGCTCAGCTAAGCGCTGCCAGCCATCGCCGGTAACAAACTGTGACATCTGTGTCACCTTATCTTCTAATTCTGGCTCAATAGCGCGTAGTGCTACTCCTTTCATTTCATTGCCTTTTTGTAGCAACCCAGTGACATTTATATAGGGTGCAGCGGCTATCACTTGTCGGTCTTGCTCAACTTGCTTTACTAAGGCAGGCCAATTTGCAAAGGGGCCTTGGGCCGATTCTAACTCACCGTGAGGGATCACCGATAAAATGCGCTCATGTAGCTCACGTTCAAAACCGTTCATCGCTGACACGCCAACGATCAACACAGCTACGCCAAGCATAATGCCCAACAATGACGACAAAGATATAAATGATATAAAACGATTTTTTTGTTTCGCGCGGCTGTAACGAAGGCCAATAAACGCCGATAAAGGTAACACTAAGATGGCTCTCCAACGCTGGCTAAAGAATGAGCACCTTGCAATACGCCATCACGCATATGCAATTGTCGATCTAGCTTATTCGCTAAGCTTAAATCATGAGTGACCACGACAAAGGCCGTGTTTAAGCTCTGGTTTAGCTCTCGGATCAGCTGATATATATTGTCGGCACTTTGTGCATCCAAATTCCCCGTTGGCTCATCTGCCAATAAAATAGCAGGCTGATTAATTAATGCCCGCGCAATCGCAACCCGCTGACGTTCACCACCAGAAAGCTCGGAAGGGCGATGTTCAATGCGGTGCGCCAACCCTACTTTGTCAAGCATGGCAATGGCTTGCTGCTTAGCTTGTTTAACCGGCAGCTTAGCGATCAACAAAGGCATCATGACATTTTCTAATGCGGTAAATTCGCCAAGCAAATGATGGAATTGATACACAAACCCCATCTCTTGATTACGTAACCGCGCTTGTTGTTTGGCAGACATTTGGTGAATGTTACAACCATTAAATAGCACTTCACCGCCACTGACGGAGTCAAGTGCGCCAAGTAAGTGCAACAAAGTACTCTTACCTGAGCCCGAACTGCCTACAATCGCCAGTAATTCACCCGGTTTCACATCCAAATCCACACCATGCAACACTTGCGTTGCCACATCACCATCTTGGTATACCTTGGTGATATTACGACACGTTAACAAAAAATCATTCATATCTAAGAGCCTCTGCGGGTTTAACACGGGCCGCTCGCCAAGCAGGGTAAAAAGTCGCAGCAAAACTTAACAGCATTGCGCCCAAAATAATGTTTACTATTTGCCAACCATTAAACAAAACAGGAAGTTGGCCACCCACTGCTGTGTATAAATCAAAACCTAAAAATGCCAATAACGGATTGATATAAAGCGCTAATAGCATGCCTATCACAGCGCCAAATAACGCACCTAACACACCACTCCACGCCCCCTGCACCATGAACACGGCAATGATGTTGCTATTACTCATGCCTAAGGTTTTTAATATCGCGACTTCGCCTTCTTTATCTGTTACTAACATTACTGAGGAAGATAAAATATTAAACGCAGCGACGGCCACTATCAGGCATAACAACATACCAATCATGTTTTTTTCCATCTTTATTGCTTGGAAAAACTGGCCATGGCTGGTGCGCCAATCATAGACATAAAGATCTTGCGGCAATGTCAGTTGTTCAAAGCCTTGAATATGAAAGGGGTCATCGAGAAAAAAGCGAATACCTGTAGCTGCACCTTTGGGCAAGCGCATTAAACGAGCCGCATCTGCACCGTGTAAAAATATTTGGTTAGCGTCAGCTTCTGAGCCTAAAGTGAAAATACCCGCCACAACAAAGTTACGCTGGCTCGGGATCCGTCCTAACGGTGTAAACACTGAGCCTCGGGTAGAAATAATACGCAGCTTGTCATTTAAGCCAATATCCAATTCTTTTGCTAACTCACTGCCTATTAGCACGCTATAACTACCCGCGGTCAAATTATCTAACCGACCTAAATTAATCGCCTGCTTTAAAGTATTTGGTGCCCATTGCTCTGGGAAAATCCCTTGGATCTCAACTGCACGTAACTGTTTAGGGGTTTGCACCATGGCTTCAGCGTTGACCATGGCCGATACACCTTCAACATTAGCAATATCACCAATATCGCGCATCACACTTTGCCAATCAGGCAACAATTGCGCTTGATTGGTGATCACCACGTGAGGGATAGCGCCTAGTACGCGCTTTTTTTGTTTCTCTTCAAAGCCATTCATCACGGACAAAACCAAGATCAACGACATCACCCCGAGCAAGATGCCACCCGTTGAAAACAAGGATACAAACGAAACAAATCCATTGCTGCGTTTAGCTTTGGTATAGCGAAGCCCAATAAAGAGGCTGAGTGGATAAAACATAAGTGTCTATTCAATAGCTTGCGAAAGCACAAAGATAAAGGATAATAAAGGGAATACAGGTTAAGACACAAGGGCAATCTTTTAATGGACACAGAATCCTATTTTAGCGTGACGCATCCCCTAACGGTGAACATTGAGCCCTTGGCAAAAAATGACACAGTGCCCAATGCCGATGAATTGGTGCGCCACATGCCCGCCTCTTTTCAAATTGCCAGTGAAATTGCGCAGGTAGATGCAAACTCGTTGCGCTTTCTCAACCAACTGGGCGAGCAAACCCAAGACTTAGTAAACTACCTCAGCCTACAATCAAAAAAAATAAACATGCTACTTTGTCACATGATGGCACAAGAAGATGAGATTCAGTATCGCCATCATACCCTTGCCTTTGGTGGCGGCGGTATTCGTTATCTACATTCTCAAGCTATGGAAGTTGGCCAATTCGCCAGCTTAAAAATATTTTTAGTCGATGAAGCCGCTGCCGTTTTTTGCTATGGTCAGGTCAGCCAGTGCCAGGCTGTCGAACAAGGCTATGAAATAGAGATGCATTTTGCCAGTATTCGTGAAACCGATCGCGACGTATTAATCAAAGCCAGTCTGCACATTCAATCGAAACAATTAAAACGACGCGCGGAGCTGCGCCAGGAACAAAACTAAGACATGACAGTCTCTTCGTTACTTACTCTTCCCGCATTAAAAAAAGCGGGCGACAAACAATTTTTGGGCCAACTTTCTGGATCTAGCTTGGCATTAGGCGTAGCCGAATTTGCCCTGCAGCATCAAGGTATGGTGCTATTATTGGTGGCCGATACACCCAGTGCCCTTAGATTAGAGCAAGAAGTCACCTTCTTCTTACAAGGTAAAAAACCAGTACTGAGTTTACCGGACTGGGAAACCTTACCTTACGATAGTTTTTCACCCCATCAAGACATTATTTCGACGCGCCTCACTACCTTGTATCGCTTACCGCAAGTGACCACTGGCGTGTTAATCGTCCCTGTGGCGACCTTACTACTACGCTGTGCCCCTGCCAGCTATTTAACCCAACATAGTTTGTTACTTAATACCGGTGAACAACGAACGCTTCAAAGCTTACGGCAACAACTTGAGCAAGCGGGTTATTATCAAGTGGAACAGGTGATGGAGCACGGTGAATACAGCGCTCGTGGTGCAGTATTTGATCTGTTCCCAATGGGCAGCACCCACCCGTATCGCTTAGACTATTTTGATGACGAAATTGAGTCGATCAAAGAATTTGATCCTGAAACACAGCGAAGCACACAAACTGTCAAGTCCATAGAGCTGTTACCAGCACGAGAATTTCCCACCGACAAAGCAGCTATTGAGCGTTTTCGCAGCCAATATCGTGAGCGTTTTAATGCCAGTCGTGAAGCGCAATCCGTTTACCAACAAGTCAGTAAAGGCACCTTCCCCGCGGGTATTGAATACTATTTGCCGCTCTTTTTCGAGCAAACGGCCTGCTTATTTGATTACTTGCCCGATACCACGGCCATTGCAGTGGTCGGCGACATTCAACAAGCCGCGACCCACTTTTTAGACGATGTAGAGCAACGCTACGAAAACCGCCGCCACGACATCCAGCGACCTTTACTGCCCCCTCATGAGCTGTACTTGCGTATTGAAGAATGCTTTAGCCAGTTAAAGCAGTTTCCTCGCTTACATTTTAGTGAAGCAACACTGAATACCGAAAAAGCCGGTTACTTCAACGCGGGCACGCAAAGCCTGCCCACTATCGCGGTAAGTCACAATCAACCGCAACCACTTGCCGCCCTTACCGACTTTTTAGCGGATTTTGATGGCAAGGTACTCTTTTGCGTAGAGTCTCAAGGGCGCCGTGAAACCTTACTGAGCTTACTTGATAAAGTAAAACTCAAACCGAAACAATTTCAGCAATTAGTTGACTTTACCCAGTCTGAAGCACGTTTAGGCCTGATCGTTGGCGACGTTAGTCGAAGCTTTATTCTTCCATCCGCTAATATTGCCTTTATTTGTGAAACGGAACTACTTGGCGATCGCGTGGTACAACGCCGCCGTAAAGACAGCAAAAAAACCGTTAACACCGACGCGCTAATCCGCAACCTTGCCGAATTGGCTATTGGCCAAGCGGTAGTACATTTAGATCATGGTATTGGCCGATATCAAGGGCTCCAGACCCTCGATATCGGCGGCATGGAAACCGAGTACCTCACTTTAGAATATGCGGGTGGCGATAAATTATATGTCCCAGTAACGGCCTTACACTTAATCAGTCGCTACAGCGGCGGTGATGATGAAACCGCTCATATTCATAAACTTGGTGGTGAAACATGGAGTAAGGCGAAACGCCGCGCAGCGGAAAAAGTACGTGATGTCGCAGCCGAATTACTCAATGTTTACGCTAATCGCGAAGTCAAGCCTGGCCATATCTTCGCCATTGATAAAGAACAATACGCCAGCTTTGCCGCGGCATTCCCATTTGAAGAAACCGATGACCAAATAAGCGCGATTAATGCAGTACTGAGTGACATGTCGCAAAACAAAGCCATGGATCGCTTGGTGTGTGGTGATGTTGGCTTTGGTAAAACCGAAGTGGCCATGCGCGCCGCTTTCGTAGCAGTTAACGCTGGCAAGCAGGTCGCAGTGCTGGTACCGACTACCTTACTAGCGCAACAACATTATGAAAACTTTAAAGATCGCTTTGCTGACTGGCCAGTAGAAGTGGAAGTGATGTCGCGCTTTAAAACCGCCAAGGAACAAAAAGAAGTATTGGTGCGATTAAAAGAAGGTAAAGTCGATATCTTGATCGGCACCCATAAACTACTTGGCGCCGATATCGAGTTTATTGACTTGGGCTTGCTTATCGTCGATGAGGAACATCGCTTTGGCGTACGTCAAAAAGAAAAAATCAAGGCGCTGCGGGCCAACATTGACATTCTCACTCTAACAGCCACACCTATCCCTCGAACCTTGAATATGGCGATGAGTGGCATGAGAGATTTATCGATTATCGCCACACCACCAGCGAAACGCCTTGCCGTTAAAACCTTTGTACGCCAACGTGAAGATGCGCTAATCAAAGAAGCGATTACCCGTGAGATCATGCGCGGTGGCCAGGTCTATTTTTTACATAACGCCGTGGATACCATTGAAAAAACCGCTGCAGATTTAGCCGAGCTTGTCCCAGAGGCAAGGATCATCGTTGGTCATGGCCAAATGCGTGAGCGCGAACTGGAAAAAGTCATGTCTGATTTTTATCATCAGCGTTACAACATTCTGGTCTGTACCACCATTATCGAAACAGGCATTGATGTACCGACGGCGAACACCATGATCATTGATCGCGCCGATAATCTAGGTTTGGCACAGTTACATCAATTAAGAGGGCGTGTTGGCCGTTCACATCACCAAGCTTATGCCTACTTATTAGCGCCCCATAAAAAGCTCATGAGTAAAGATGCGAAAAAGCGTTTAGAGGCCATAGCGTCTTTGGAAGCCCTTGGTGCCGGCTTTACACTTGCCACTCACGACTTAGAAATACGTGGCGCTGGGGAACTACTGGGTGATGACCAAAGTGGTCAAATTCACTCTATTGGCTTTAGCTTGTACATGGAAATGCTCGAACAAGCCGTTAACGCGCTGCGCGAAGGCAAAGAGCCGGATTTAACGCAATTGCTTAATCAACAAACAGAGATTGAGCTACGTATACCAGCGTTATTACCTGATGACTATATTGGCGACGTCAACATGCGTTTGTCACTTTATAAACGCATTGCCAGTTGCACGAATAAAGATGAGCTAGATGATTTACAAATTGAACTCATTGACCGTTTTGGTCTATTACCTGAGCCAAGCAAACATTTACTGAAAGTAGCTGAATTTAAGTTAGCCGCATCAGCCATTGGCATTAAAAAAATCGAAGCTCATGCAGCAGGCGGCTACATAGAATTTGCAGAAAAAACTAAGGTAAATCCGGCATATCTGGTATCTTTACTGCAAAATCAACCGAAAATTTATCGCATGGAAGGGCCAACACGTCTGCGTTTTGCCATTCCGGCTCAAGAGCGAAGCGATAGAATTAAACTGGTGCAAACTATGTTGACTGCACTGACAGAAAACACCTTATAAAGGAACAAGATGTTGCAACGTTTGTTATTTATTTTCATAATGTTAGTAAGCCTGTCGAACGCACAAGCCAGCGAGCGTTATGAAGTTGAAGTCATCGCTTTTAAACACTATGTCGCTGCAGATAGTGCACCAGAAAACCTGAGCTATCAATTACCGTTATTACCCGTCGATCAAGGGATCAATATATTAGCAGGCTTACTGCCCAGCCAAACAATGCCTACAGTTATCGATGGCGAACAAGTACTTTCAGGCTCAGAAAGCATCCAGATTCTGCCTAAGTCTAGCTTAACTATGAATACGGAGATGAAGCGCCTTACCCGTAACTTAGCTTTCACACCACTCATTCATCTTGGTTGGTCAGTAGAGCTAACGGAAGCAGGTGCTCCCTCAGTACGCATTTTAGCGGGCAAAAACTTTCAAGGCCGCTACCCACTTAGTAAAAGCCAAAACAATGTGGATGTTGCAGGGCCTTTATTTGAGTTAGATGGTCTCATCACACTGTATAACGATCAACAGCTCTATCTAGAAACAGAACTGGTATTGCGTGCACCTCCGCCGTATCGTGGCACAGCAACGGAAGGAACCCAGCCAGCCCCGTCATTGATAGAGTTTCCAGTGAAACAACGCCAAGCGATTAACAGTGGAGACACCTATTACCTTGACCATCCACTATTGGGTTTATTGGTAACGATCCGTAAAATTTAGCGCCTACTTAATCGCATTGAAAGCTCTCCTGCCTTGTTTTAAATACTAGGCAAGCTAATCAAGATTCTAAACCACTTAGCGTAATAACCTAATGGGAGCACTGAGGTGCTCCAAAAGGGCAAGCTGTACCCACTAGTTAAAATCAAGCATTCTTCAGATTGATTGGCTATAAATAGCTTCTGAATAAATTCAGAAACACGCGTTTACCTAGTAAATTAAAAGCCGCACTAAGCCACTCCAAAGTCAGTTTTTGTCTTCTATACTGAGGTAAATCCCTCTTTTTTTATAGTGCCTTGCAAAAGTATCGATATCGTTTGTTCATTAAATTACTATTGCCCACAGCCCTTGCCGTGTCTGCACTGAGTTTGTTACTGGTTTTTTGGGTACCAGAGCTCACCTATAACTTACAAAAGCAAGATCAAGTGAATACCCTCGAACATCTCAATCTTTTTTTTCAACAACAGTTTGACCGTGTCTCTTTACAAGATACGTATCCTTTCCACCCTGCATTTAGCCATGATAATGAAGAATCCACTGCCACAATTAAACTTTTACCCATCAAGCCCAGACACAATGAAATGGAATTTGCCATCAATAAACACTTCATTAGAAACCCAAACTCTGACTACTTCGAGTGGACGAATACTGACGAATATAAAACTCACTTTATGGTAAGTCCAATAAGGCTCAATCAAGTAAAGTGCGTGGCTTGTCATAATCAGTACCAAGTGGGTAGAAACAGGGCCTGGCGTGAAGGGGACATTGCTGGCTTTATTGCCTATGCAACGGACCGTGAGCATATCATTAACCAGGGAAGCGAAGTAAGAACGAACATCACAGTGATAATGTTACCATTTATGATATTAATGCTGGCCTGCGCCCTACTGAACTACCGAAAAACAAAAACAAATGTAGCTCGTTTACTGGATGCCGCCGCTGATATTACGCACGGCAATCTACAGCGACGCGTAGCAATAAAAGGACATGATGAACTTGCTCTATTTGGTCAGGCAATGAACATCATGCTGGATACGCTAGAACAAACACAATCTGAGCTGATGGCGAGCCAGCAGAACTTACGTAAAGTAAGTAAAGAGCTTAAGTTACTGAACATCGAATTAGAACAACGTATTTTTGAACGGACTGATGCCTTGAACTCCGCTCTATTAAACTTAAAAGAAACTCAAGAAGAGCTCATTAAAAACCAAGGAGCCATCACCGCCTCAACCTTAGTTGCTGGCATCGCCCACGACATCAATAATCCATTAGGCATAGCACTAACAGCCATCACCTACTTGCGCGATGAGAACTTAAAAATACAAGATAAGATCCAACATAACAGCATAAGGCGTTCAGAAATAACCACCTATATCGATCATGTCAACGAAAACTCTGACATTATTGAAAACAACCTTCGCCAAGCCACTCAGCTGATCCGTAGCTTCAAAGAGCTCAGCATAAACCAATGTAACGATGCGTTACAGCCAATCCAGCTACAGCCATTTCTTGAAAGCTTGTTTTTGAGCCTAAGTCCAGAGTTAAAAAAAGGACAAATATCCTATCAACTTAACGTTCCTTCCGATTTGTCTTTGCTAAGTTATCCTGGATTTATAAGTCAAATATTTACTAACTTAGTGCTTAATTCCATTCGTCATGGCTACAGTAAAAACCAAAAAGGGAAGATACAACTCACAGTGACACAAACTGGCGAGTTACTAGCATTTGACTACGCCGATGATGGTTGCGGCATAAACTCAGAAGTAACAAAAAAAATGTTCACCCCTTTTTTCACGACCCGTAAATCCAAAGGGGGCTCAGGTCTAGGCTTGAACATGGTGAAAGAGTTGATCAAACAAAAACTTAAAGGTGATATTAGCGTCTACAACGTCCGCCCCCATGGCTTGGGATTTATTATCACTTTGCCTCAACTAAATGAAGAACAATTATAAATGTCACAAATACTTCACACGAATATCCTGTTTTAACACTATATTTACAAAATATTAATGTTAAAGAGCGACCCAATGAGCACCACTATTAAACCAAGCTGCAAACAGATCAAAATGACCACCTTAAGCCAAACCCTAGAAAAGTTAATTGCCTGCTACCCTGAGGCCACTGTCATTAACTTTACCAAACACAAAATGGATATAGAGTTGCCTGCTAACTTATGTTGGCTAGATGTTAACCCTAAAGGCAAGACGCGAGTAAACCAATCACAAGTTTTAACGGGTAGCCTGACCGAATTAGATTGGTTAGTGCATCTTGATAAAACCACGAACCAAAAATTCATCATCTTAATCAGTGAAAACAAAAAGTACACCTATGAGCAGTTACAGTATTTATTAGATACGTTATCCAGTTGGGCACCTTGTATCGATTTATTAGTCGATAAACAAGTGAAAGATAATCCTGCTCGCTGGCCAATCAATGATTTGCATGAAGCACTAGAGCTTATCGACGTAAAAGATATAGAACTGACTAAAGTACCTAAATCTTGGCTAAAGCGCATTCAGTACTGGTTAGGTGTTAGAACCCACTACCAAGTCTATCATTATGGCTCTCTTGATTTTTAATACGTTCGCTTCGTTACTTTTCTGCCGTAGTATCAATTTCTAATCCCATTTCGGATTGCCAAGCTTGGTGATGATACTGATATAAAGTATGCGTGCCCAACTCATTGACCAACACTTGATCTCGTTGCCGATAGTAATCGGCAGGAAAAACCAAAGCAGCCTGAAACACCTCAGCATTTAACCAAGTTAGTTCAAAAGGAAATAAAGGCTGTTGTTGCTGCGCCCGAACACTGGCGGGAGCGCCCATTTTAGTGGCAATACTCCACCCCCATTCACCAAAACTAGGCACATTCTGATGATATTGCTCAGTGTGAGAGAATCCAGCAGCGGCAAGGGTTTTACCAATAGAAATAAAAGCCTGCTTAGCATGAAACGGCGACGTAGATTGCACAACTATCGCCCCGTCACCATACAATAGTTGACGCAGTCTGGCATAGAAGTGTTTGCTGTATAACTTATTTAGGTCAGGATGACTGGGATCAGGTAAATCAACAATAATAGTGTCAAATAAAGCCCCTTGTTGCAGGAGTGAGTCCACTTCTACAAAAGCATCACTATTAACCACAGATACTCTCGAATCGTTAAAAGCGTTTTGTGTTAAACGCATGACCACTCGACTGAGGTCATCCGGCAGGTAGCGCTCAGGGTATTGAAAAAGATCAACTAATTCATCATCTAAGTCTACTAATTTAACACTTTCAACAGGCCACTTAAGCACTTCACGTAAGGCTAATCCATCTCCTCCACCAATAATTAATACTTTGTTATGACGGGCCGACACGGACATAGCAGGGTGAACCAGCATTTGATGGTAAATTTGCTCATCCATACTCGAAAACTGTAAACGACCATTGATGTAGAAACTGTAGGCTGAAGGCAAGTTACCCGACATATCTCGGCGAGTGAAAACAAGGTTCTGAAAGCGAGTTTGCTGCTGATGTACCACTTTATCTAAATAGAGTAGATCCTGCATTTTGTTCGACCACTGGCCACCATAGCAATACACCATGAAAATCATTAAAGCTAATATCAAATGACTGATGACCAGCCACACCCGAGTTTTAATTTGTCCTCGGTAGCGCACAAAAAATATCACTCCCGCTACCAAGTTTAGACTCGCGGTTAGGGCCGCAGCTTGGTTAATTTCAATTTTTAGCATCACGATCACCCAGATCGCAGCACCTACACCAGCCCCTATATAGTCCGCACCATAAATAGTGCCAACATTATTACTTAAGTGTTTACCGTAAATATCCTCACGAATTCGTGCAATAAGTGGAATTTCCATGCCAATAAGAAAGCCAAGTAAAAAGCCAAAAACATAGGGCATCACTAAAGAAAACTTGACTAAACTTTCGAACATGCCTCCTAGTGGAAGCATGTCAACAGGAATGGCAAAAGTGTCAGCAATAATTTGCGGTAAATATTGAGTAAAACCAATTAAGCTCGCAAGGAATATCGTTGCGCCGCAGCCAATAAGGGCAACACTTACTTCTAGCCAAGCAAAGCCTAAGTAGGGGTCTTTAATTTTTTTTGCCGCAAACGCGCCTAAACCCATAGCGACGATCATAATGCCTATCATGGCATAGATAACCGTTTCCATACTGCCTAGTACGCGAGCGCTGTAATGAGAGAGAAGGTATTCGTAGATTAAACCACACGCGGCCAATACTGCCATAATGCCAATAAGCAGGCAGTCATCGAGCAGCAACCTAGGGTTGCTGCGTAAGTTTTTCAACATAAGAATTAAGCCATTAATGCACTAAGAACTAACGCAATCGATACATTAATCGCAAATTCAATAGATGCAACGCCAACATTATGTTGCTGTTCAATTTCGACATCACGTTTAATGCCCAGTAGCACCATGCGCTTGGCAATATAAGCAAGCACTTTCAGTAGTACCATCATCACTAGACTAATTGCAAACCACGACAATAAACCAGCCACTAGATATGCCGGGTCATAGAAGACAAAATGGCTTGCCGCAGTCACTGCAACCGCAGTACCAATAAGGTGACCACTATAGCGCACCGCTAAAGCAACATTACCTTGGATAAGTGCATGCTGAAACCCCGCAACATTGTTTTGGTTATAGCGTTTCTCACGGATGCGAGACACTAAAACCAAAATAATTTGACTGATTAACCAGCCAGACAAAATGGCAGTGAAGGTAGAAATATCAAAACCTTCTACCCAAATTAACACAGCGCGAACAATAATGGCCGTCGCAATAGCACTTGCGGCATCTGTGATAGCAACAGCAGTGTTACGCTCTAAAATAAGTTGCGCTTTATTAAACTGCCCCAATGAAAATTTATCATGGACCCAACGACCCGCCTTTATCAACAGCAAACCCGCGATGCCATAAACCGACATACCAATAATTTCATTGAGATAATTGTTTGCACTTTCACCAGTGATAGCCCCTGTTAACACGATACCCATGGCCAATACACTGCCCGCCATACTAATGCCATAAGCAAAGTTATCACGTTTAGCTAGCTCTTCAGTGGTATCAATTTTCCCCATGACTCCCATGATATAGCGCATGGTACTTAACAACAAAATGGCGATGACTACATCGATCAATAGGTAAACTAATAGTTCCGGATTAAATTCTAAAATGGCATTGATGGTGTTCATTTTATTGCCCTTCCTTATTTGCCACGACTGGGGCTACGCGAGCTAGTATTACGGTTAGTTCGAAAGCTACTACTGTTTGATGTAGTACTGCTTGATTTAGATTTAGCATTGGAGTAACTCGATCGACTAGCAAAACCAGTCGTCGCCTTTGCTTTTTGGCTGGCACTGGAAACTTGGCTGCTGCCAGTACGACTCTTAGCGTAAGGGCTGCTAAATTTACTATTATTATTGCCAAATTTTTTGGCTGTTCGAGCAACTTGTTGCTCTTGGGCTTTATATTGTTTAGGGCTGGTGTAGCGTGAACGACCATAGTCGTTGTAATAACTGTAATCACGACCACGTGACCATGAATCATAGAGTACTGGCCGTGTTAAATTCGAGAATAAGGCATACATACCGTACCATTCCCAAAACGACACGCCATTACTATTTTGGCTCCATTGTCCGTAATTTGGGTTGCCGACTAACTGACTGCCATCACCAAAGTCCTGTGCACCATTGGCTTGTAAACTCGATTGCTTACTTACCGCATTAACCCGAGCCAGTTTGCCATCTGACATATCCGCCAATACATTGATGGGATCAGATAGCGCATCAGAAAATAAATCTGGATTCGCCGCCTCGATGATATTTTCAAGTTCAGCTAGCTGCTCTTCCTTTGATACAAAATTTTGTGGCGAGTCTACAGCTTGTTTCAGACGCTTTTGCAACCCAGTGAACATGGGGCCTGCAGTCGTGGCATCTTTAGCCAGCTCATCAATAAGCGGCCCATAATCCGGCTTTTGCTGCTTAAGCAAAACAGCATATTGCTTTAATAAGGTTGCATTACGTACTTGACCTGCATCTAATTCACTTGCAAGGGTATTTAAACGTAGCTTAGCAACTCGTGTGTTAGCATCAATGGCCTCTGCTAGTTTATCACTGCACCCAGAGATAAATAATACGAGCCAAAATAATAAAAATGCCCCCACCTTCGGATGGTTCATTTTGCTCCCTTAGTCTATTGACTGACAATGCCAGAATTTTACTTAAAATTGATTAAAATTAACAGTAATATTAATGCGTTAGTTACTGTTTCAAAAAAAATGCCGATAATAAAAGACATCTTAGATCAACAATAGTAGAACACAGCAGTAACTAAAAAGGGTTGAGAATGGCGATATCAGTATTGCCATACTTGAAATTCGTGACATAGCCCACATATCTGTTTAACCTATGGCTCTACGTTAAGGATAACCATGCCATGCGACATTTGTACCCCATCTCACAATATGACAATAATGGCGATCTAAAGCCGCCTATTTGGTTTTACGCTAGCTTGTTTTTTCTCGCGCGAACTTGGGTTATATGGATCATGTCTGCAACGATCCGCCCTGATGGCAGTAAAATAATGGCGCTATTTTACCCCATCAAAGTGCATTTTTTCATGGGCATGGCCAGTGGCACATTGGCAGTCGTACTCTTTCTCATCGCTAGCCGTAAAGAAAATAAATGGATTGCACCGCTTTGGCATAAAGGCAGAGTATTGCTGTTGATCGCGGTTCTTGTTGATTTTGGCTTGTTACTTAATGCTATTATGGATCAACATTTTAGTTATTCTTGGACTAGCGCTGTACAACTGGTTTTTGTTAGTTGGATTTTGCTCTACACCATAAAGAGCCAACGTTTAGCCGATTGCTTTAATAATTACCAACTGGGAACGAAAACGACCAACAAAAAAATACCTGCATGAGCAGGTATTTTTATCGGAATTGTAACCAAAAATCAGTGCAATTTTAATCGCGGTCGTAGCACTCGGTTGATTCGCCCTACGACCGTCATCAATGCAGTCTTGACATAACCATGTAACGCTATTTGGTGCATGCGGTATAAAGACACGTAAACCAATCTCGCCATCCGCCCTTCTACCATCATAGAGCCACGCATTAAGTTACCCATTAAACTGCCAACCGTACTGAATTGACTCAAAGAAACCAAAGAACCATGATCTTTATAAACATAGTCTTTTTCTGGTTTACCTTTAAGGCGGGCTAAAATATTGCTGTACACACAGCTGGCCATTTGATGTGCTGATTGCGCGCGAGGCGGAACTTGCGTGCCATCGGCCAAGGTGCAGGCAGCGCAGTCACCCAGAGCATAGATGTTCTCATCTAAAGTGGTTTGCAAATTAGCTTTAACGACTAATTGATTCGCTCTGTTAGTTTCAAGTCCTGCGATGTCTTTCATAAAATCAGGCGCTTTAATGCCTGCTGCCCAAACCATGAGATCAGCTTCAATTAGCTCTCCTGATTTAGTCATAAGCCCTTCAGGTGTAGCTTTGGTTACCATGGTCGCAGTTCTGACATCAACCCCTAGCTGTGTCAGTTCTTGATGCGCTGCACTCGAGATGCGCAAAGGCAACGCAGGCAAAATTTTCTCCCCTGCTTCCACTAACGTAACATGTAAATCACTGGCTGACATGTCATCAAAACCATAGCTTTTAACTTGCTTTAACGAATTAAACAGCTCTGCAGATAATTCAACCCCAGTAGCACCCGCTCCGACGATGGCAACGCTCACCGCAACCGTTTGCTTCTCACCCAATTGCAAAAACTTATTAAGCATTTTATGGTGAAATTTATGTGCTTGATCTGGACTATCTAAGAAAATACAGTGCTCTCTTACGCCTGACGTACCAAAATCATTACTCACGCTCCCTAGCGCCATCACTAAGATATCGTAATCAAGCTGGCGCTCACGGAGTACTTCTGAGCCATCATCGTCTAACATCGCCCCGAGGGTAATTGTTTTTTGCTCTCGCGAAATAGCTGAAAGTGTACCGAGTTGGAAATAAAAACCGTGATTTTTAGCATGGGCGCGATAACTAAGAGCATCAACGCCATCATCAAGTGAGCCAGCTGCGACTTCATGTAAAAGGGGTTTCCAAAGGTGGGTGCGATTTTTGTCGACTAAAGTGATATGCGCTTTCTTATTTCGGCCTAATTTACGGCCTAACTTAGTGGCTAGCTCTAATCCGCCGGCACCACCACCAACAACAATGATTTTGGTCATGTATTACTCCAATTAAAAGCTAAATAGCGCAGAGGGCTGCACTATTTTAGTCTTAGTAGAGTAATCAGACTTAAGCGAGGCTTCCCTGAGCTTTAAATGTTTTTATCGTTTGTAAGTGATGGGAAATGTCTCGGAACTTGTGTTTTTGTTTTTCATCCCACACTATTTCGTAATATTCTTTCAGTTCCGTTTCAGATTTACTATTATCCAATACTTCATCGCCAGTTGAAAGGATACAAAGGCAATTTCCTGAATTTTTATTACGAAAATCCGAAACACACTTACTATCGATATCCGTATACTCTTCTGGCCATTCAATTTTACCAACCATGTTGTCTTCCGGATGAAGATTAGGATTTAGCAATACTTGGCGTATTCCACATAAAAAGCCAATACGCTCACTCCAATAACCACCCAGCCCAACACCACAAATAAGTGGCGATTCATCATCGCAATGTTGAATGTGCTTATGTACTTCTTTTAACAGGTGGCTCATATCCATTCTAGGGTGAATAGTACTGTAATGAACAAAGCGCACATCATCGTCAATAAATTTCAGCTGCATCACTTTTTCATGATTACCCGGGCTGGTCGCGTCAAACCCGTGCAAGTAGATAATCATAAGCTCTCCTTCGTTGCCTTTACTACCCGTCTTTTGCGAGTTTAGGCTAGTCTATTTCGTTAATTAAATATCAATTTACCCCAATAAACACGCTGGTCAATTGGATTTTTATTGCTTAGCTCACTCACCGTGTGTAAATCATATTCATTTAAGCGCGAAGCAAGATAGCTAAAAGTCAGCCATAGCTAGGGTATATTATGTTTGTGGTTAACTTTAATCGTGGTAAAAGCCCGCATATAGCGGGCTGTTAAATTTATAAACCAAACTTGTTACGCTCTTCAAGTTTACGAATCTCGGTTTCATCAGCCCATTCAATAATACCACTTTGTAAGTCCATCAAGCGCATCGTGAACTTGTAATATACATCTTTCTTTTTACCATTATCTTTCACTATGCTCGACAAATTACCATAGAGCATATACTGCGCCCCGATTTGCTTACCAAAGGAAATAGCGGTGGTGGGATCAACCATACCACCATCATTTTGAAATTCTAACTGCTGGCGCACCGCTTCAACTCGTCCCATATCAACAAAGCGAAACTTACCTGAGCGCAACAAATTGGTTGAAATAGTGTCAGAAATTGATTCCGTATCAATGTGCTCACTGGTTTTGTTCTTAATGCGCTCAACATATACCACAGGACGGGCTTTGGCTGTGATTGCAACAACCGCAGGAAAGGTTAACATGTCATCGGTCATTTCCTGGGCGACTTTTTGCAGGTCGGTTGAGCCAAAACCGATGTCGGTGGTTTCTACTTCGGTTGCATCACCGTAGCTAATTTGATTAGAACAACCTGCCATAGTTAACGCTGCAATACCGATTGATACTGCCATCAGTGTCTTTTTCATCTCAATAAACCTTACTGTTTAACAACTTCTCGAATATATATATGTGCTTGTTCGGCACTTGAACTAAGGGCTGTCCCTTGAATAGACACTTGCTGGTGCCCGTGCAACTTTAACGGTTGCCATGGCGAACTGTCACGTTCAACCTCAAAACCTAAGTGATCAAACCAATAAAATTTGTATTGCAATGTTTGATCAAAATCAGCGGTACTAATGACATTAGCTTGAACAACTAATAAATCATTGACCACTTTCGTTTTTATATCGCTTAACACTAACTTACTCGCCAGGTTTGGATTGTCTATTTTAACCACAGGCTGAGCGTTAATGCTGTCTATACCTAAACTAATTCCCGAGGTATTTTGGCTACATGCCACTAACACCAAGCATGTCAAACAAATAGACCATTTACTAAGTAGATTCATCCGAAAACCTATTGAGTGATTCATAAAGGAAAGACCTGAGTAGTGATACCGTTGTTTTGCACCGAGATCAAGACTAAATTAAGCTTATCGGCATGAACGTTGAAATTGAGCGGGAACTGTTGCCGACCATCACTTAACACCAATGATTGTTGTCCTAACGAAAGCTGAGTATCAACAACCAGGGCTTCATCAGGCAGTAAACTCCAACTACGAGTGTCGGCTGTTTCTGACGCCATATTATAAAGATTAATCAATAAATTGCCCCAATCCCCTGCTTCTTTAGCCACCTTTTGGCGCACGAGCTCTTTGGCAAACAAGCGAAGCCCTTGGCGAATTAATTGTGCCGTGAGATCTTCTTGGAGCTGCTTCGCCGCCATTGACGTCAGTTTTGCAATAGGTGACGCATCAAGTTGGTCGTCCTTCCCTAGTAAAGTAAAATGCGCGGCTTGATCGCCTTGTTGATACACAGGCATGGCAACATTAAATACTCCATAATAGCCATCGGTAGAGCGAATTGGCACGGGTAAACGAACTTCTTGTTTGGCCGCAATCAAGCCAGATTCAATTAAAAAAACCACTCTTGCCACAGATGTTTGCTGCACAGAAAGAGCAGGGGTTGTCGTAAAGTCTCGCTCGAACTGCGCCCTATCATCGGCCATATCTAACTGCTCAGCTAAGTAAAGTAAGCGTTTTTGGATATATAAATTACCAGGAGTGATTTCTAATGCGCGTTTATAATCAATATAAGCCGAATTGTATTCTTTAGCTGCATCATATAACAACGCAGAGAGGTAAAAGGTATAGGCGTTTTGATAGCCATTTTTCAACTCACCAATAACTCCACTCATGTCAGGGTAAGCACTTAATGCACCTTGAGTATCAGGAATAACGCCTTCTTCTTGTGCCGTTTCAACCGCACTTTGTAAGTCGGCTTGATGCTCCCTTAATGCTTTTTCTTGCTGCAAATTTGCCCTACGAATTTCAACTAAAGCTGCCTCTGGCTGCTTTAAAGCAAGGTAATTCAAGGCCAAATAATGATGAAGCAAAGTTCGTTCATAGCTTGGCACTGCGTAAATAATGGCATTATCATTGGTTATCGTCGTACTTAGCTGATTAATACCTTGAGATAATCGATACTGCGCCGCCCTGTCTTGTTGCGCAAGGGCCGCATCGGCTTGTTTCAAAGTATCTAAACTTTGCTGCCATTGTTGAGCAAGAAACTGGGCTCTGCCTTTCTCGAGTAACAATAAAATATAGTTATGCTTTGCAGGAGAGCCTGGAGAAATATTATCCGCAGCAAGGCCAAATTGGCCTTGCGCAACCATGGCTCGTTGCGGCTGCATCTGCGTACTATAAGTGACAAACATATTTTTTACATTCGGCGCAGCACACCCACTAACGAGCAATCCCAACAGTAGGAGGCAAGAGTAATATTGACGCCGAATCACTTTCGCTAGCATTTACTTCACCGTTAGCATTGGGCCTAAAGGCTCACCTCCAACCAAATGCAAATGGATATGATAGACCTCTTGGCCGCCATGTTCATTACAATTCATGATTAGTCGATAGCCTGATTCATCAATGCCCTGCTCTTTTGCCAGCTGTTTCGCAACACGATACATTCGACCAATCACAACTTCATCTTCTGCCTGAATATCATTAGCAGTGGCAATTTGTTTGTTCGGTACAATTAATATATGCACCTTCGCTTTTGGCGCGATATCAGGAAAAGCGGTCACCAACTCATCTTGATATAATAAGGTAGCAGGGATCTCTTGACGGATAATTTTACTAAAAATAGTTTCTTGAGCCATGGGCTATCTCCTATGTCGTGATTAAAATTGTGAGATGTGGCCTATAATGACAGAAGGCTTAAGATTAAGCATGTTTTTTCTAAGCCAATGTAATGTCGATAAAAGCTTGCCATAATTGACTCTCTTTTGATCAATCTGCCGAAACCTTGAGGTGCTCAACTTAGCGACTAGTGATAACTTAAACATCATTAATTTGAATTAGACTTAAATATTACGATTAGTAAAAAAGAGTGATGGACCCCAAATATGTCGAAAAAAACGTCTTTTTTGATAGTTAAGTTAAAGATAAATAAGCATTTAACGATAACAATATAAGTAAGCAAAAAAAGTAAAACGCTGGATGCATCACAATGACAAGTAAAAAGGATGCCTAGAGAAGAAATGTTTAAGGTGCAGGTATGAACACCACATTTTTTATCTATGCTTGCTTAATAAAAACAAGAGGCCTAGACCTCAACTTTCTAATGCAAAGCACGAGTATTTTATGAAAAATTTTTGGAACAATCTATCCATCATACGCAAAGTGGGGTTGGGCTTTGTCTTGTTAGTGATCATGTTATTGTTCACTAATTTCATGTCTTTACAAACAGGCAATAAGCTTGAAAGCGCCATGGCTGACGTCACAGAGCGCGCTACGCCTCTCGTTTTGCAAACCAGTAAAGCTGCCGTTGCATTATTGCAAGCAGATAATGACCTCAAGTATTTTCTACTCAGCGATAAACCTGAAGAATTAAATGAGTTAGTTACTCGTTTCAAAGAAAAGCAACAACGCTTTGAATCTGAACTCAATCAATTAGCACAAATGGCACAAGGCCAAAGTGGATTAAGCGCACAAGTTGCTAGTATCACAGAGCAAGAGTTACTTTATTTTTCAACCGCTAACGATGTAATGCCAGTGTGGATTGATTTTGTAAAGCAGCGCGCTAAGTTCACGTCACAAAAAAGCCAATTCGCGGTCATGACACCGAATCTTAAACAAAAAATACTCAGCTTAACTAAAGATGACCCAAGTGCGGCGGCTACAGCCGATGCGATGGTTTCAAAAATTTCACTATTAGAGCTAAGTACCAATGATGCACTCAACCAAGAAGATCCTGGTAAAGTAAAATCCACTTTAAGGCGTAATAAGTTTCAAATTCGTTCGATCGAAAATGCAGCCAAGTCACTCGCTAAAATGAATCCCGAGTTTGCTGGCCAAGCCGCTGACTTGGTAGCGCAATTAGTGAAAGACACCACCGACCCGAAATCGGGTCTATTGGCTGATTACCAAAAGTTGATGATTACTCAAGCCAATATCATCACCCAAGTACAACAAAGTGCCGAACAAGTTAATCAAGCCATTAATATGCTGATTGAAATAAACAACAGTGCAGAAACCGTTGTAGCAAGTGCAGTCCAAAACACCAAAAGCACGCTAATGACCAGCCGTAGTAACCTAATTATAGTTGCTGTTATTTCATTATTGGTGGCCTTTGTCGTTGCATTCAGTGTTGCGGTCAGTATTCGTAAACCACTACAAGCCATTTTAAACGTATTAACGGCAGTGACTGATGGTGATATGACGCAGCAAGTAGGATACAAAAGCAACAATGAATTTGGTCAATTAGCCGGACAAGTCAACATCCTAGTTAAACAAATGCGTGCGATTCTAACTGAGCTGGCAGAAGCATCACATAAGCTGTCTGATCTTGCCAAACTCAACCAATCTACAATGGACAAGTCGAAACATGAGCTCGACAACCAGCGCCATGAGACCGCCAGTGTCGCAGCAGCCATGACAGAAATGGAGCAGTCTGTACGTGAAGTTGCCAATGCTGCCCACTCGACATTAGATCAAGTCAATCACGTTGAACAGGCATCAAATACAGGCCGAGAAGTCATGGCGCACAACATCTCAACCACTCATCAACTTTCAAGTAGAATCCAAAATTCAAGTGCTGTGATTGCAGAAGTGGGCAACCTAAGTAACAATATTGGCGGTATACTAGACGTCATTAGAGGCATTGCAGCGCAAACTAACTTACTTGCTTTAAACGCAGCCATAGAGGCGGCTCGAGCAGGTGAGCAAGGCCGTGGTTTTGCTGTCGTCGCTGATGAGGTGAGAGATTTAGCGCAAAAAACCACTAACTCAACCACTGAAATTCAAAGCATGATTGAAAATCTGCAAGCCAGTGCGCAAAAAGCAGTTGATGTGATGGCTGAGTGTTCAACAGAGATGGAGGCGAGTATCGCACAAAGCTCTGACGCTAATGGCGCGATGGAAGAAATTCAAGGTATTGTTACGTTGATATCAGATATGAGTAGCCAAATTGCTGCAGCGGCTGAGCAACAGCAAGCGACCAGTGCTGAGATAGCGAATAATTTGAACAGAATCTCTGATATCTCAGATGTGAATTATCAAGGCATTGAAGAGTTAGCCAGTACTGGCCATGTGTTAGAAGATCTTGCCGCCAATCAAGATAAACTCGTGGCCCGCTTTAAACTCTAAATAGTGCAATCAAGTTCACTGGTAAATTAGCAATAAAAAAGCCGAGATTGTCTCGGCTTTTTTATTGCTAATAACGGCGCTAAATCAACACATTTTGCTTATTTCAATAGCAAATTAATCAAGTTCCACTATCGCGCCCTTACCTATGCCTTCATAGCCCATTACTTTGACTTTACTATTCGGATAATCCGCTTTAATGGTATGACATAAGTATTCCGTTAAGCTTTCAATTGTCGTATCCAATGGCAATAACTGGCACAAACGCTGAGGAATTATCAACTCAAATAGGCCTTGAGAGGCCGTGTATTGAAAACAATAGCTCTGCTGTTGTTGCGGACACTGAATTGAAAGCGCCGCTACATCCACTATATCTTCTTCGCTCCCTAAATAAATATCCTGCCAAGCTTGTGCCCACTGAGTAACAAGAGCACTGTCCCACTGTTCATTAAGAAAGACATCAAGCCGAGAGCGATGGCCGTGTGCAATTCGCTGACAATTACCGTCATGCTTTTTCAGCCCGTGACTGTAATGATAAAAAGGTGTATCAATTTTTTCATGGCTTAAGTGTAGCTTCAGCCCACTGATATTATCCGGTAATTGAGATAAGATGACTTGCTCTAAATAAGCCGTCAGCCCAGCCAGTGAGACAGTTTCAAGATCAAGTAAGCAATAAGCTTCTGCGGGTCCATTCAACACAATAAATTCACCCGTTGTCAGGGGGAAGCTAATTTGTTGTTGCTGTGTCCCTACCACTGAAGTACCCGCTACCTGGGTTGGCACAATCAATTTATGATCAACCACATCATCAATAATCGATTTAATTTGCTTTTTGACTAATGAAAAGTCCAACAGCATATTTTGATCATTAACACGTCCATCAAGCTCAACATCGACTTGATAACTTTCTCCTACCATTCCTCTCTCACTGTCTAAGTAAGAGGAATCAATCACGGTAAGGGCTTTCACAAACAATTTCATAACAGGACCAAATTAACAATCAGAGCGCTATTATAGCGGGATCTGGCAGCGCAACAAGGGAGAAAAAGTAAGGATAATTACGCAGGTTAAATTATAAGTACAGTTGCTCTGATGTTCTCGGAAACGCGATACCTTGAGCGTTAAACAAATGACAAGCATGGCTTGGGAAATGCAGCGCTATCTCGCTAACAGTAGGCAAAGCTATGGTTGCCAACATTCTCAGCACCAATTGCTGGCCTTGATGATTTAGGTAAACAAACGTATCGGCACCAAGCTTATCAATGCCAACAACTTGCGCCAACAAATGAGTCTCTTGCTTGGACTTTGCCAGCTCTAGGTGCTCAGCTCTAATACCTAAAGTGATCGCAGAGCCCTCCTCCCCTTGGCGGGTATCCGCTTGCACACTGATTAGCTCACCAGTAACAAGCTTAATCGCACTGAGTTTATTACTGGTTTTAACTAAGGCTCCCTTTAAAAAACACATTTTTGGCTCACCAATCAACTGTGCTACTTGGGTATTTCTCGGGTTCAAATAGAGCTCAAGAGGCGGGCCAACTTGCTCCAGATTAGTCATGACATGATCGGACAAATGGCTTAACACCGCCATACGATCCGCTATCGCCATTGCATCTTGATAATGATGCGTCGTCATCACAAAAGTAGCGCCAAGCTGGCGCTGTATGCGGTTAAGCTCAAGTCGCAATTGGCTTCTTGTATCACCAGACAAACCGGTAAAAGGTTCATCAAATAAAACCAGAGAAGATTGTGGGGCGATGGCTTTAGCAAGAGCCCCCCGCTGTACGTTTTCAGTCGATAAATGCATGGGTAAATGGTTTATCACACCATCTAAGTCAAATAGTTTACTGACCCATTTAACTCGTTGCCTTTGATCTGCTTTACTTAAAGACCGATGTTTCAAACCGAAGAGAATATTTTCTTCTAAGGTCATATGAGGAAATAAAGCATGTTGTTGAAATACCATTTCCAAGCCACGACGCATCACTGGCACTTTATTCATTTGCGTCTGGTCGATAATAATTTCACCTTGGGACGTAGTTTCCAAGCCAGCAATCATTCTCAGTAAAGTAGACTTACCTGACCCCGATGGCCCAACAATACCAAGACACTCTCCCTGCTCAACATATAAATTAATGTCTAATAGCAGGTCTGGTCGCCCTTGACTGACAAATGACTTACTGACATGACTAAGGATCAACTGCGACATAACCGGACTCTTTCAAAGGTGATTGACTAAATTGGAGCAACCAGTATTGGATCAATAGCAACAAAATAACTGCAGGGCTGGCGCTTAATAATGCAAACGCACAAAATTCCCCCCAGTTATAATAGTGGTCAGAGAGGTAAAGTTGAGATCCAACCGCTAGCGTATATTGATCTTGTTGCTGTAATAAAATAGAGGCAAATGGAAACTCACCGAATGCCATCATAAAAGAAATTAAAAAAGTCACCAATAAACCAGGTAGCAACAGTGGTAAAATAATGTGCATCATTATTTGCCAAGCCCTAGCCGATGACAGTCGAGCACTTTCTTCGTATTCACTGGGCAGCCCCGATATTTGCCCTTTTAAGAACCAGATAAAAAACGCTAAACCACCTAAATAAACCACCACTAAACCACCGTGACTATTTACACCTAAACTAGGCATATAAACGCCCAATTTACGCAGTAAAATATACACCGCAACTAAGGCTAACACCGACGGGAAAAATTGCAAAAACAACAAGCTATTTGCGATCGGCTTAGATGCAAAAACATGTTTACGAACTAAACCATAAGCCGCCATCGCGGCAAGACTCGTAGCCAAAATGGCATAGATAAAAGCAACTTTTAAGCTATTAACTAGCCAAGTTAACGCGGGATAGGGCGAATAAATCCATTTACCTTGCTCGTTCTGCACTGCAAACCCCAGCACCAAGCGCCAATGCTCCGTGGTCCATTGCCCTGTTTCGCTCCCAGGAGCTCCCAATGACCCCCAAAGAATCAACATGATGGGCGTTAACACCACCCCACAAACACAGCATAAAACTAGATGTTGCCACCAAGGCATATGACTCTGTTTATACACGTCTACCCCTTGTCGTGTTGACCTCATTGTTCAACCAGCGCCAACAACCCAGCGCCACTATACCAATTAAGACTAAGCCAAAAGAAGTAATGGCACTGGCCAGTGCGTAGTTTTGCTCAGCGCTAAATGCAATTGAATAAACATAATTCAATAATAATTGTGAATAACCCGCCACCGGAAAAGCATCTAGCATCACAGGTCGGCCTTGGTTAAATAAAAAAACCAACACAAAGTTATGTAAATTGAATGCAAAAAGCGCAACCAACACAGGCTTTAAGGGCTTAATAACCAAAGGGAATGTCACATGGATAAAACGTTGTATCGGTCCATAGCCGGCCATTGCCGCCGTTTCATAATATATGCTAGGTATGCGCCTTAAACTGGCTAACACAAGTAGCATCACATAAGGGTAGCCAAGCCAAATACTCAGCCCCACCAAGGTATAGCGAGCAGAATCAGCATCATTAGCCCAATCAGGCGTTGTTGAAAAAAGTAATGTCAACAAATTTGCCAGTTCGCCCCCATGAGGAGTGAGTAACACTTTAAAGCTTAATATACTTACAAAAGGTGGGATCGCCCAAGGTAACAATAAAACACCGCGATAAAAATAACTGAAACGAGTCAATGGATTAAGGGTTAATTGTGCCAAGATCAAGCCAATCAAAAAACTCCCTAGCAAAGACAATAGAGCGAACATAAAAGTCCAGAGCAACACCTTTAATAGTGGTAACAACATCGCTGGATCAGAAATAATAGCAGCATACTGATCGGCCCCTTTAAGTAAAACAAATCCAGGGGTGACAGGAGGGCCGATAAACTCGCCTTGGCCATCAATCGCGTGAAAAAAACCCGTTGTCATGTTTGCCCGTAAAAAATGTTCGGTCTGATTATCAAACAAAGTATTTACATCATGCAGCATGGTTCCGTTTGCCAGCACTAAACCTTCATTTAATTGCCGATAGCGAGGGGCGACTAGCCCATAAGCTGAAAAATCTAATCGAGTCAGTTGTTGACCACTTGGTAAAACAAGGGGCTCAGAAGCAAAATACCGCCTAAACATAACTTGCTTGGTCAGATCAGCCTCAGGCAAGAATAAGGAAGCACCTCCAGCGCGTAAGCTTAAGGCCTGGCTTGCAACAGGTGGCAATGAAAATTGATTACTTAAATAGGATTCATCATCGCGCATTAATTTTAATCGGTAGAGCTCACCATCAGCCAACACTTGATAGTCATACTTCACTTCGGTGACATAATACTCTTGTAGTAAACGTTTAGTGACAGCTTCAACTGAATTCATATTACTACTCGTGTAATTAGTCACACTCATAAAAAGTGTAAATAATAAAGGCAACACGCTAAAACTAAAAATAGCAGCTAATGCTGGGTACATCAGGCGATAGGGACGCCCTGCTCGGCTACGATAAACCCACATGCCACTCAGAGAAATACAAATAAAAAGTACTGCAAAAACATATTCAAGTGCACTGATTAGTACAACCGACACTACAATAATGGCCATACATAAGATAAAGTCGATTAAAGATAACCACTTGCGCTGTTTATTAGATTCGCTTACCTGATTTAAGCTCATGGCAGCTCAGCCTTAGCCGGCAGTAACTTACGCTCAGCATCCAATAGTATGTCCGCACTAGGGCGATGACTTGAAAGTTGTGACCACACCCCCTCCATTACCTTGAAAAAACGACTAATTTCAGGAATATTTGGGGTTAACTGGCCATACTTTAAACTGGTAAAACTGACTTGTATCCAAGGATTACTGGCAACTTGATTTAAATAGGGAATATAGGCCGGCACACCCAATGATACATGCTTATCGAGAGAAGCTAATCCTTGCTCTGTAGTTAAATAGTTGGTAATAAAATAATCGGCTATATCTTTCTGAGTGCTATATTGATTAATTAACGCACTGTAAACATTAATAAATGGTTTAGGTGACTCACCATTGATTAAAGGTATTGCACTTAACCCAACCTGAAAACCAAGCTGCTTTAAACTTTGCCACTGCTGCGGTTTCACTAACATCATGGCTTGCTGCTGTTGACGAAACTCCCGCTCTATCTGTTCTTGATTCACCTCATTCGGTAACCATTGTTGCGCTAAGAGGGCTCGAATAAAATCAATACCACGGCTTGCATTTGCTGCTGTTAAGCCTGAATGATTGCCGTTAAAAGTAAACCCCGAATGGGCAAAACTGTAAGCACCATAAGCCGATAAAAAAGGAAAACTCAATTCAGTGTCATGATAGTCCCAAACTAATGACTTTTTGCCTTGGCGACTGAGTATTTTTTGCCAATACTGCATTTCATACCAAGAGCTTGGCGGGTTACTGACTAAATTTTTATTATACGCCAAACTAAGCACTTCAATCCCTAAGGGATAGCCATAATACTGGTTTCGGTACTTAAGACTATTGATCGCAAGAGGTACATATTTAGCGAAAGATGAAGCACTAAACTCAGTGTTAGCCAATAAACCGTGACTAGCCCATAAACCAATTTGATGGTGGTAAGTAAGGATAATGTCGGGACCATTGCCATTAGGCGCAAACAGAGGAAACTTGGCGTCCATAAATAGCGGGGTTTGCACAATCACCTTGATGCCCGAAGCGCGTTCAAAACGTTTTGCGATAGTTTTGACCCCTGACACGCTTTGTTGCGTCGACATCCAAATGATCAAAGGGGATTGCGCCATTGCTGAATGAGTTGAAACAAAAAAAACAAACAAGCTGCAGCAAATCAGGCATAGCAGTGACTTCAAAGCAAATTCAATCCTTGAATAGCAACAAAAAATTACAGCAGTTATCTCACAGTGCAAATAAATAACAAGATAAGAATTAACATTTTGCCACAAAGATCATTATGAGAAGCAACATCTGCCCTCATAATGACATATATAGCCAATCAACTTGAAGGTGCATGTATCAAGCATCTCTAGGTTGATTGGATATAAAACAATTACTTTCGTTTTAATTGCTCTCTTAGATTCGGCGGTAATCCCGTAATGGTCAAGGTGTCAGTTTGTTCATCATAGTGAACCCGTTCGCCTAAATGCTTTTGATCAAAACTAATGCTTAGGCCACCACCTGAGCCAACATACTTAGTTAATTTACGTATAGTGCTGCGATCGACTGGAAAGCGCTCTTCCAATTCATAATCTTGGGATACAAAATCATAAAAACTGGCTTCATTCTGTTGCTCTGGTAACACTTCCGCTAGGGTTTTTAATTCAACTTCTTCACCTTGACTAAGCTGCTCAGCGCAGTAATTAAAGACCGTTTCTCGGTATTCTTTGGTTTCAGCAGCTGGCAGCGCTTGAGTTTGGCAAAACTCATCAACGGCTTTCATCAAGCCGACATTTTGCTGTTTCGCATCAAGACCGGGCTGGCAGCCCATAAAATCTAAAAAGAAATCAGCCACTTTGCGCCCTACTCGACCTTTAACATAAGAGATATAACGATTACTTTCTGGCTCTCGCTGCCATTGCGTTAAATCAATACGAGCCGCCAACTGCGCTTTACTTAAGTCTAAGTGTCGGCTCGAGCTAATGTCTAACTCATCCGTCACCATCACAGTGTCTTTGTTAGCCAGCATCACCAGTAATAAATAATCACTGGCCACCCAAGTGTACTTAGCTAATAACAGTACGCCTTCTTCGGCAAACTCATACTTAGATACTTCATTGGCCAATAAATGGGCTGCAGATTGAGAAAACTCAACAAAGCTGGTCTCATCAGAGACCACTTGCTGTAATAATCGAGAAAATTCCCCATTATGCTCTTCATCATTAGAAAAAAAGCCAAAGCCTTTGCCAGCCTTACTTTGGTAACTACTTTGTAGTTCTTCCACTAAGTGGTTTACGCTGTTATTAATCGGCAGCTCTTGGTCTCGCGTACGACAAACCAATTGCCCCTCGTTTCCCATCACTAGGGAATGTAAAATAATATTGTTTAATTCAAGGCTCATATAAAAAAAAGTGTGTTAAGGATACCTGTGGGGTATTATATGCCGCTTTGCCAAAACAATCAGCACAGGATATTTATGCCCATCGTTTCAAAATATTCTAATGAGCGCGTGGAACAAATCATTGACGACGTTGTCAATGTGTTACAACGTCATGAAGCGCCATTAGATTTAGCCTTAATGGTACTCGGAAATGCCACCACTGAGCTTATTAACGGAAGTGTTAAGCCCGAGCAACGAGCTGCAGTTGCAGACAAATTTGCAAAAGCGCTCACAGCCTCAGTAAAATAATACTAAGCTATTGTTTGCGCAGGCCTTACCTGCGCAATAATAGAAAAATTAATGGATATTTTGAATCGTTATGGTCGAAACCGGTAATCGATATATGGACAATGTTTCCAAGCTTATTAGCTGGGGCCATTGGTTTAGCAGCATTAACATACTGTTTGCCTTGATTATTGCGATTAGATACTTAGTTGCCGCTGAATGGCCGCCGACCTTTCTTGGTCAATCTTATCTACTGATTAGCTGGCTGGGACATTTTAGCTTTATCAGCTTTGCATTTTATTTAGTCTTTATCTTTCCTATCAGCTTTTTCGTGCCATATGAGCGCATTTTACGGCTACTTGCTGTATTTGCTTCCACCGCTGGCTTAACCATACTGCTACTGGACACCCAGAGCTTTAGCTTGTTTCGTTTTCACCTTAATCCCTTGATGTGGCAGTACCTCTTTAATGATAACAATCCAAGTACTGCCAACTTATTGTTTATCGCTATCCCCTTTATTTTTTTATTGCAACTTACCGCTTCTGAGCTTATCTGGCGCAATTTACGTCCCTTATATCGCGCCAATCATGGCCCCAAGATAGCCGTAGTATTAATCATCGCATTCCTCTTAACGCACTTGGTAAACATCTGGGCAGACGCGACTTTTTACCGCCCAATAACCATGCAAAAAGCTAACTTTCCACTTTCTTACCCGATGACGGCAAAATCTTTCTTGATCCGTCAGGGCTGGGTTGATGAAGCCGAAATCAGAGCACATCAAAATCCACATCATGAAGGCCGAACAATAAAGTACCCCCTGCGTGAAATTGAGCATAATTTGGTAACACAACATCCTAATGTTGTCGTCGTCATGGTCGATGCACTGCGGGCCGATATGCTAAACAAAACAAACATGCCTAATCTGTCACGACTTGCTCAAATGAGCACTGAGTATCAAAGCCACTTTAGCGGTGGTAATTATGAAGATTTAGGCATTTATAGTTTCTTTTATGGCTTGCCAGGGCGTTACTGGCCCGACATAGAGCAAAATAAAACGCCTTCTGTATTATTGAGCAGTTTGCAACAGGCAGGATATGAGCTTGGTCTATTCAGCAGTAATCAAGCGCCGTCATTACAGGCTATCGCGGCCAATAGTCAGCTAAATGTGAGCACTAATGAAGGAGCCCTCAAAGGCGATATCAATGCGATCAAGCAATGGCAAGAATGGCAAGCAAACAATCAAACCAAGCCGAGTTTCAGTTTTCTTTATTTCACTGCCGCCTCAGCAATGGAAACGCCACCTAATTATCCTGAATTATTTAGTCCGACGACCAGTACTTTAAAAGATAAAAAGTTGGCTGAGCCCCAGCAACAAGAAGCTTTATTCAATCGTTATAAAAATGCGATTTCGTACACCGATATTTTGTTAGCACAAGTATTTGATAGGTTGACTGAGACCAACCAGTTCGATAATTCAATTATCATCGTAACTGGCGCTTATGGCCAAGAATTCAATGACTTGGGCACTAATCAGTGGGGCAATCATTCAAACTATGGCTGGCCACAAACGCAGGTGCCTTTAGTGATACATTGGCCAGGACAAACTGCACAGAAAATTGAACAAGATACCAGCCACTTAGACCTAGTACCGACGTTAATGGAACAAGTGTTAGCGACTAAAACACCAAGTCGCTTTTACTCAACAGGGCAAAACCTGCTTGAGCCATTAAAGCGTAATTACATTTTAATGGGGGATGATAATGACTACGTGGTTTATCAGAAAGATAGCATTATAGAGCTAAATGCAAAGGGTGACACCTATGTACTCGATCGCGGTTACAACCCCATTCCAAAAGCCGAACCGGATGTAGCAGTATTGATGCAAGTGTTAAATGATTTACGGCGTTTTTACCCTGCAAAATAGACACTTAAGCTAAAAATTAACCAACAAGCTATGCCATTGATGGTTTGCTGAGCAGTCAGTTTTTTAAATAACAATTGTTACTTGCAATGCGTTAATAAATGCTTAATATAGCCATACAAATCGGGATATAGCGCAGCTTGGTAGCGCATCTGCCTGGGGGGCAGAGGGTCGCAGGTTCAAATCCTGCTATTCCGACCAATTTCTAAGAAACCAGCCTTCGGCTGGTTTTTTCGTTTGCGCAATCGTCAAATACAACAACCCTCTCTCCTTCAGTGCTCTAAATTGACACTTTTATGTCTATATAATGCCCAATCAACTTAGCGATACTTACATTTCAGCAAGGGTTTATACACATTTAGGCAAGGCATTGAAGCAGGTAATGGCTTTTCCTTATCAGCATCAATCTTGCAGCACAAACCCGAGTAAAACTCGCCCTTTGGGAGCGTAGTCTTGTTTCCCAGACTTAAAATCAAGCGCGTTATTACGCTAGTTTAAAAGGTGTTTACATTCCTGCATTTGGGTGTCTAGTATTAGAAACAAGGCATGCTGCATATTCCCATGAATGCCGATCACCCAATAACATTGATGCCGATCACCTGATAACACCCAAGTCGATCACCCAATAACATCGAAGCCGATCACTTTTGCCTCGAAATGTTATTCAGCGATCGGCATCAATGTTATTAGTATGTTTTTTCGTCAATTCTTCTTTGTAGGTGTGTTTTTACCGTTATTCTGTTGGTTTTCCCAGCGGAGTGACCATGCCAGCAGCACCTATATCTATGAGAAAACTAAAAGAAATACTTAGGTTAAAATACGGTTGCGCCTTGAGCCACCGACAAATTGGCAAAAGCTTATCCGTTTCACCCTCTGTTGTATCTATGTATG
>NZ_JAUOPX010000040.1:0-40634 GCF_030547455.1 Motilimonas sp. 1_MG-2023
TCCCTTGGTAAAGTAATTTTTCGTCGATTTATTTATACCGTATCTCCCGCGTGGGGAGGAGTCCATACATCTCCTACACCGAATATGGGGTTGTTATAGACCGCTAATCATAAAATCAACAGCGGCTTTGATTTCATCATCAGAACAATCCATACAAGTACCTTTGGCAGGCATGGCATTAAAGCCATTGATCGCATGAGTGTAAAGTGTCTCTTTGCCTTGAGCAATGCGTGGGGCCCACAAGCCTGCATCACCTTTAATTGGTGCACCAGCTGCGCCAGTAGCATGACAAGCCATACATTTTGTATTGTAAACCGTGGCGCCATCACGTGGGCCTGCATCTGCTACTGCTTCAGTTGCGGGGGCTACGTCTGGTAACTCGCCATCAAGGTAAACATCACCAACAGGTTTTATGCGATCTGCAATGGCTTCATCTGACATGTCTGCGCTGGTAGCAAAGCTGAGTGTTGAGAACACGGCTAAGGTGGCAATAGCTAGCTGACGAAGTGTTAATAAGTGTTGAAATTTACTCACAATTTGCTCCAATGTTGTCATGCCTTTACAGGCTTGTTGTTATATCTTCCTAGAATATTAGCCGATTATAACCGCTATGTTGCATGGGATAAACAATTGCGCCCAGATTAAGAATGGTTTGAGCATATGTTCACCCTTCCTTTAAAGTATGTCACTACTATAAAATACGCTGTAAAATCAACTAATCATTCATGTCGTAGCGCATCCGAGTTATGATCGATGCCATGTAATCAATGCTCACAGGGTAACTCCCCCCGAAAACTAACTTCTTGTTAAGTGGTATGAGTAACAATTTTAACAGTAATGCTGACCAACTTGAGGTTGAGCAAAATGATGGAGAGTGTATGTAATGAAGATTCTATTATTTGGTAAAAATGGTCAATTAGGATGGGAGTTGCAACGTTCATTAGCTCCATTAGGGCACCTTACGGCCGTTGATTTTGACTCAACAGACTATTGTGGTGACTTCAGTAATCCTGCCGGTGTGGCAGAGACTGTTCGTTTAGTTAAGCCGGATGTTATCGTTAATGCCGCAGCCCACACAGCAGTTGATAAGGCTGAAAGTGAAAAATCATTCGCTGAATTACTCAACGCCACCAGTGTTAAGAGTATTGCATTAGAAGCAAATAAATTAGGTGCTTGGTTAGTGCATTATTCAACGGACTACGTTTTTGACGGTAGTGGTGAGCAACCTTGGGTTGAAACGGATCAAACGTCGCCACTTAACACTTATGGTGAGACTAAATTAGCAGGGGAGCATGCGGCAGCACTTTGTTCGCGTCATCTCGTTTTTCGTACTAGCTGGGTTTATGCTGCACGAGGGGCTAATTTTGCCAAAACGATGTTACGTCTTGGCCAGGAGCGCAGTGATATGTCAATAATTAATGACCAGTTTGGTGCACCAACGGGTGCGGAGTTATTGGCTGACTGTTCCGCTCATGCGATCCGTATTGCTAAGAGTAAGCCGGAAGTCGCTGGACTTTATCATTTAGTTGCTGCGGGTAGCACTACTTGGTATGACTACGCGAAATTGGTATTTAGTAAAGCCCGTGAAGCAGGAATCACACTCGCTGTTACTGAAATAAAGGGCGTACCTACCAGTGCGTTCCCCACCCCAGCAAAACGTCCACATAACTCCCGGTTAGACACCAGCAAGTTTAAGCAAACATTTGATTTAGAGTTGCCCGACTGGGCTATCGGAGTTGAACGGATGCTATCTGAAATTATGTTTAAATAAAATTATTAGATTTTATAGCTACTTTTTGGTGTGGTAGTGCGCAGTTCGTGCGATGAGTAACTCGGGTCTGTTGATCTTTCGTGATTGTTTTTACAGCGAATTGTTGGGTATTTATACAAAACGTTCGTTGTGGCCAGCTCCTTTGTGGCATAGTGAACTACGCGAAAAGGCGCTAACGCAGTAGAAATGACCAACAAACGTTGTCCTACGGATTCGGCTAAAAGCGTTTTGCCCATCGTTGAGCAGTATTTACTTAGAATGCTAAGCTACACACTGCTCGCCTTGCTCAAAACGCTTTTAGACAAGGTGCCCCCTCTCGAGCAAAAATCAACCAGCAAAGATCAACAGACCCTAGTGTGGCAGAGTGCCACACTGACAGGCTTTGAAACTGTTCAATTACGCTATCTTTGTCAATCTGGGGTAAAATCGTTTTTCGACTAAGTGATAAGAAAGTGAGCCGAAAATAATGGTAAATAGCAAGCAAACAAAACCCGCATAGTAGTTACTATCGGAGTTAAAAAGGCCCTTGTCTGTCATTATTCGCATCAAGGGTAAGTGAAAAAGATAGATCCCGAAACTAATTTTACCTAAGTAAAGTAACCCTGAATAATGCATCGTTTGGGTCAGGAACTTAATTTGCGAGCAGCCAATAAACGCAATGATCAACAGGGAGAAAGTAAACGCTAGCATCGATCGGAATAAAACCGTGTGCTTTGCACTGTCCCAATAGATCGGAGAGCCGGCAAAGTTTTGATATTGATAGAGTAAAATAAGGGAACCAATCAATAAAGCCAGTGCTGGATTCGGCTGGAACAGTTTGCTTGAAATTCGCTCAATAGTCGTTAATTTGGCAACTATTACACCAAATGCAAAAGCATCTAAGGTGCCGATAAGTTGTGTTGATAAAATAAATTTGTAAATGGGGATGGCTTCTATCTCGGTGGCGATGATGTAACGCCATGTCCAAGATATGATGATCCAAAGTGCTAACGTCGGCCATATTTTTCGGCTGTCCCTTAAAAAAACGGCCGATAATGCCATTAAAACATAGAAAGAAGCTTCGACACCTAAGCTCCAATAAACGCCGTTAATGCTGCCATGAGTTTGGTAACTATAGGTGTGAATAAATGTTAAATGCGTGAATATATCCAGATAACCAGTTCTATTGAATAGCAACTCTGGCATTACTAACAACACAATTATTAATATGGAAAAATAATAGGCAGGAGCCAGTCGTAAAAACCTTTTTCTGGCGAAATTTTTCCAGCACCATTCTTGGCTTCGAATGACAGACATGCCGATACAAAAACCGCTGAGAACAAAGAAAAGGTCAACTCCTATCCCCCCCATGTTAAAAAAGTTATGGAAGGGGTTTCCTGCAACTTCTGCAATATGGTAAAAAAATACCGACAAGGCCGCTAAAGCCCTCAAAGCATCGAGGTTATCAATTCTATTCATTCGTTGTTTAGCGCCTTGTGATTGAGTGTGATGGCCAATTAAGGTGTTTAAAATACAATTAAGCCATCACCTATTCACTCACCACCGGCTCCCAACCTGAAATCGCTTTGAATTGATTGGTATAAAAGTCAGCATCTTCTCGGTTATAAAGAATATGAGGTGTAATTAGCATTACCATTTCACTCATCTTTTGGCCTTCTGTCATATTTTGAAATAGTAAGCCAATACCCGGGATATCACCTAAAAGTGGTACCTTTTTGGTCTCTTTTATTTCAGATTTTCTGATTAACCCGCCCATATAAATAGTTTGTCCGCTCTCCACTGCCACTTTGGTTTGAATCGAGTTTCGGTTTATTGAGGGATTGGGACCAACAGCTGCGCCTTGCTCACTTACTTCTTGGGCTATATCTAGCTCAACAACACCGGATTCATTGATGGATGGTGTTATTTCTAGGGTCACCCCAACATCAATATAAGTATAAGACTTAGATACGCTGTCACCACCATTGGAGCTATCAACTTCACCGGTCTGAACTGATATTTGTGTACCAGCGTTGATCTTAGCGCTTTCTTGATCCATCGCTATCAGCCTTGGGTTAGATATTACTTTGCTATTACCTTTGGCTAATTTTGCGGTTAGGCTCGCATCCACATTGTTAAATACGCCAGCCAATCTCAGTTCATCACCATTAAATTGAATAGAGCGGTCGCCCCGCGTGATGTTAGTGCCCACTTTAAAGCTGGTACCAAATTCGAAATCGTCAGTTACCTCTACCGAAAGGATTAATGCTTCAAGTAACACCTGACGGGGACGGCGGTCAATCACTTCAAGTAGGTCTAATACGCGTTTGTAATCTTGGTATTTACCAACAAAAATAAGTGAGTTACGCGTATCATCTACCACTATGCGATAATTTTCACTAACAATGGCACCAGTGGCTGATTTGCCTTTGCTTGGCTCTTTGTAATCAGCGTTAATGCTCGATATGCTAAGACTAGCCTCACGTGCTGCGCCTGTTGCAGAGCGCTGACCGGTGGGAGCTTGCTCACTAGTATCGTTAGAAGATGAGCTGTTGTTGTCGCCAAATACTTGAGAAATAACGGGATATACATCCCCCGCACTAGTGTTTTTCATAAAGTAAGTGTAAATACCGTCGCTGCCACTTTGAGTTGGCAAGGGCTTGTCTAACTGGCGAACCCAAGATTGGGCATAGTTGAGCCATGGCTTGGTTGCCGAGGCGATGATAAAAGAGTTGTTACTCAACGGATATAAAATGACACCACGATTACCTTCATTAATGGTAACAGGAATACTGGCCGCTTTAAGTGCTTGAACCAAATCTGGAATAATATCTTCCACCGGAACATATGCCGGGCGAATGGTGGTTAAAAAAGCGCCTGAGGCCGCAGGCATATCTAACCGATCGAGCATTTCATATAACTTCTCAATCTCACTGCGTTTGGCTATTACCACTAATGAGTTGAGGTTTAGTTGCATCAAAACGGTACCCCCGCTGGGCGCTAATAGTTTTTGCGCAACCTGACTGGCCTCCGTTAGGGCTAAATAGTAGACCGGGACTATTTCCACAACTTTACCATAACGGAGTTTAGGGGCGAGGGTGTCATTAACAAATTCAGCGGCTCTACTTTCCGATTTTGAATTAGGAACCACATTAATAAAACCGTTGTTATCAAGTAGCGATACGCCATTCAGCTGCAAAACTTCTTCTACAAGTCCTAATAAACGGTCTGACGCAACAGGCTCATTCACCCGCAATGTCACTTTTGCCTTGCTTTCGGAAACGTCTGGGTCAACACCGTAGTTAAGGTTTAATACTTCCCCTAATGCCAAATTAACAAATGCAGGTAAAGACATTTGCTCGGCATTGATTGTTAATTCACCAGTGGGTAAAACTAAGCTGGCGGTATTCGACAACTGTTGCGAAGCCCGCAGTAAAGGCGCTGGCTTAATGATCTTACTTTGAGTGGCTGGGCTTGTTGTTGCTTGTTGTGCAGCAGCTTCCTGAGCTTCAAGTACCGTACTTTCAGTTGAAATATCGCGTTCCAATTCAATCGTTTTATTGATTGTTGGTGTTGTCGTCACGCAACCCCATAGTAGAGTCATGGGTAATAGAATATTACACGTTGTTTTAAACTTCATTTATTCAGGCACTTATTTCTACTTAATTGGGAATAGTCGAGTGAGTGTTGGCTCATCCGACCCGGTTTCTGTAACTGTTATCGAATTTTTATCGATGGTTTTTATTTGCATATCATTAGGCAGCTTATCCCCCTCACCATAGCCTTGGTGAAGTGGGGTGAGTCCAGGCCGTTCAATCCAAGCCATGTATCTACCTTGCTGCAACACTATGGCCCTTAAAAACCATTCACCAGCATTTTTTTGCTCAACTGGCTCAGTAATATTGTTGTTCTGAAGGTCTTCTCTTTGACCACTTTGGCGCCATTCTCGGTTACTTACAAATAAGTTAGCGGTTGGCTTGGTGTACTGACTATTAGTGTATTTGGGCGGTAAATCATACTGCCTTGAGTTTGCTTGGTTGGTGTTGCTCAAGGTCTGGTAATCACTATAAACGACAAACAAAATCAGTGTAATACCGACTGAGTAAAGAATGCTGGAAATTAATTTACTGCTCACTGTAAAGCCTCTAGCCTGTTACTTTCACTTAGCAGGTTTTTTTCTGACATAGCTTTAAAAGCGTAGATATTAACAGATAATTCAAACTGTTCACTAGTCACTCGTCTAAATTCAGCTTGATCTATCACTAATAACTCGGGGCTGTGTCCAGCGACTTGATGCATAAAATCGATCAGGTTATCCGCATTGCCTTTTAGGACCCAGCGTGTTTCTATTTTTTCGCCAACCCAAGGTATCACCTTTGCGGGAACAAACCGGCGAGATGAGAAGGTTATTGCAAGAGGTTTGAATTTTTTTTCTAAAATCACCACTAAATTAGAGGTGGCTGAACCCTCTGAACGCCCTTGTAAGTAAGCTTTATCGCTCAAGGTAAGCCAGTTTTTATATTCGCCTAAGGACTTTTGCAGTTGCAACTGAGAATTAAGGAGACTTTTTTCTTTTGAACGTTGCAATTGCGCCTGAGATATTTCGTCTATGCTAGCTGAACGCCAATCCAATATGGGTTGAAAAAATAAAGCCCATAGGACAATGCAAAGTGATAAGAACAGCCCCCATTGTACAATAGGTTTGTCTAATTCGGCTTGTAGTTCATTGGTCGCGAGCGTTTGTTTTAGCGCTTCAAATGCCATGGGATCCTCGCTTCAAAATAAGCTCAAGAGAAAAGCGTTGTTTGTCTTCTTTTGTTTTGACGATATCGCTGATAAATTTTGCCGAGCTAACACTGTCCATCTTTTCGAGTGCTTCAAGCAAACCGTTGGTACTTTGCGCTACGCCATCTAGCTCCATTTTATTATCTTTAAAAGCGATGCGAGATAATACCACGTTTTGTGGTAACTCTTTTGATAGTGAATCGAGAACATGGGTTAACTTTTGTTGTGAAGAAAACTCGGTAATGAGTGCGTCAACGCGCTTTTGGTAGATGGCTAGTTCACTGCGCTGGCGTTGTAGCTGTTGCAATTGTAAAGCATCGGATTCAACTCCTTGGTCTAAACTGGTTGTCTGCCAAAAAATTAAACCGAATGTTGCCAGTATCCATACCATCATTAAGGTAGCTAATCCTGACCACAAGGTGCGGAGCCCCCAAGGAGAGGATATATCAATGGCATTTTCTTTTTGGGCCGCTTTTAACCAATTGAAATCGGGTGTTGTTTTCTTGGAATCAGACAGCGGAAGATCAATGTAATCAAGGGCTGAAATTTCATCATAATAAACACTATCTATCCCATTGCTTTGGCTTAGCCAGCTTAAAAAGCGGCGCTGTTGATGATGTTGGCTTAGATTCCATATATTCGCCGCTGGGCCATCATTTTGGCGCAGGGCGGCAAACAAGGTCTCGCTATCTTTCCAACACAATAGTGTGCCCGGTTTTAGGCACCCTAACTTGAAGGCCATTTCTGGAATCATGTGGGTAGCCGATTCAAGCTCAAAATGAGACCAAATCCAAACCTTAACAGACCATTTTTGCTCCCCTTTGTGGGTTAAGAAATACTTCCCGTAAACAGGCCAAGGCGAAACTTGCCGTAAATCATTATCAACACATTCTTCAAGTTCAGCTTTTGATACATACTCTCTATCGTATGACAGCTCTCTATAGAGCGCTTTAGACTGAGGAATGAGCACTATTACACGATCTAATGGTTTTAATAGTGTCGGGAGGTTGTCTATTTGCCCATGCTCCCCTAGGCGACATATGTATGTAGATTGAAGTGAAAATTTCATTAGTTAAAATCTATCCTGCTTAGGGAAATTCCAGATTCGTTTTTCATATAAATAATGGCTTGCAGAGAGCATTTTATAGCTGCCTTTGGCGCGATAGCCCTTATAGCTGAAATTGACAATAAAATTTGGACTAGGTGAAAATTCTAACCCTTCACCGTACATGCCGTAACCCCTAAAAATAGGTTTTAGCTCGTCCCATTTATTACGTGCCCTTAGTTCTTTTATACGATCCAATTCATTTAAATTTAAACTTAAGGTTGCGGTCAGTACCTGTTCAGGCATGGCTGCATAGTTCATCCAGCCGGGGCCGGATACTAGTAAGTAATCTTTGATTGGCAGAGTGCCATCTTGTTTACCATTAAAATAATCTGGTTTCATACTGGGCAACTCTAATAACTCGTCTTCGCTACGAAATGGTAGATTTCTAGCAGACAGAGGTAATTGCACTGGTATGGTTCGCAGCGGAGACTGCCATGCAAAGGCTTCGTTTGTAATATCAGTAGCTTGCTCACTATAACCTAGGTTATTAAGTAAGCGCACCACGGTTTTAGATGATGCGTGTAAAATATTAATTAGTCCTGCTTCATCTTGTACTTTAACTTCAACATCATTACTTAACACATAGGGTTCGCTATAAATAGGAAGGTTAGTATTACCTAACGTTATTGAACCCGGCGAAAAATGGCCTGATATTAACGTTAATAGTACCCGTTGTTCTGCATTATGGATTTGTATTTCTGCTTGCCATTGTTTTTTATATTCAATAGCTTGGTCTAAATATCCATTTGATTTTTGAGTTAGCGTTAGCGCCATTATGGTTAAAATGGCTAAAATAACTAAGGTTAGAGGTAACACCGCGCCTGACATCTTATTCATGACGAAGTCCCTGGAGTGTAAGCTGGTTCCAATACATTCGAGTGATGGTTTAGTGTGAAAACCCATTCAAAAATCTGACTGTTTTGGTCAATGAATCGTATTTTTACCCGCCGAGGTATACTTTCTTCGTATTCACTTTCAAATTTGCTCAACCAAGCAGGCTGATCACGGTAATAGGCTTGTTTGCCTTGAGGAATGCTCGATATTGAGTCATTAAATGGGGCGTGAATATCGCCTTCGTAGCTGAACTCAATGGATTTCAAATTAGTGAGTAAAGGAAACCAGTCTACCTCTGCCATGTAAAGCCCCCGCTGTGGATCTGCGCCAAGCTTTTCACGGTATCTGAGCTGCCATTGTTCATCAACTCGCTTAATCTGTAGCTCTATTGCAGCGACTTTTCCTGGACCTTGAAAAATCGGAGCAGAGGATAAAAAACGCATGTTTTCGTTGTCGCCATAGAAAAAGGGTGATGATTGTGAAGAGCCCGAGCGAAACCGAGCCGCGACAGACTGTTCAAACGCAAGTCTTAGCCACTGTTCTCGATAAAGTACCCTCGATTCAGATTCGCCACTATGCAAGCTTCGCGTCCAGTTTAACCTGCCTTGCTCAAAGGCGAGTAATGCTAGTCCCATCACGGCAGAAAAGATAGATAAAGCAACGAGCATTTCAATTAAGGTAAAACCTTTATGCTGCTTCATACTTCCCACCCGAGTAATTCAAACTGAAAAGACCAAGCTGCAACTTTAGTATCATTAGGGCTAATCTCTACACTGATATTGTACAGTCGGACGGGGCGGTTACGATCAAGTGCAAGCATGTCTAGTCGAGTAGGAATTTCTGGCGTGATGGCTTGAGCACGCCAACTATAAGTGACATCGCCTAACTCACCATTGCCTTGTTGGGTGGAATATGGATTAACAAACTTAAGGCTGTTGTAAATGTTTCTTTCAATCGATACTCGCTGATTACTCTGGATGGCCCGTTTGGTGGCTAAATCTGATTGATTAAACAAGGGCAACAATGCTGACAAAAGTGCAACCAGTACTACGCTTGCAACGAGTACCTCGATTAATGTAAAACCCTTCTGCTTCATAATTTGGAAAGTTCTATCTGGCCATCAAGACGAGAAATTGAAAGTTGCCAATGCGTTTTTTGGTCAATTTTAAATATAATATTCCCCCCCGTTGTCACATGGTGAGGGCGATACACTATGTCTGTAGGAACACTTACTTGCCAGTTAGTTTGATTGACCTCTTTAAGCTGAGCAGTCATAAATGCCTCATTCACCGCAATAGCATGGCCATCTTTCAGCTCTTTTTTTACCGCTTTAAAACTATTTAGCCACACTTTTTCTATCGCTTGACGCTGTTGCATTTGTTCAAGCTGGTTCCATAATCTCGGCACGGCGATACTGGCAATAAGGCCAAGTAATGCCATGACCACTAGCAGCTCTATTAAGGTGAAGCCTCGCTTACAGCTTTGCTTGGATTGAAGCTTAATAGTGCTACTAGGCATCATATCTATTTAAAACAGCCCTACGTCTTGGTCTTCGCCTTCGCCACCTTTCGTGCCATCACGACCGAGTGAATAAAGAGCGAAATCACCATTTGTTTTAAGCTCATAAATATAGGGCTTATTCCAAGGGTCTACTGGTACTTCTTTAGTAAGGTAAGGACCGTTCCAACCGCGAGTACCGTTTGGGGATACCATCAATGCAGCCAAGCCTTGCTCGGTTGTTGGCGCTTCGCCGACATCAAGGCGGTAAGTATTCAAAGCTGAGGTCAGTAGTTCTACTTGCGCTACCGCTACTTTTGTTTTTGAGCCACCTACTTGTTGAAATAAGCGCGGCCCAACTAAGCCAGCCAGTAAAGAGATCAAAACTAAAACCACTAACATTTCGATCAGGGTAAAACCTTTTATATTGCGTTTCATATATTACTTAACCTTTAAAAAGAAATTTCATTAACAGAAATAATACCGGAAATAATAACCACCATAATGGAGCCAATTAAACCACCCATTATCACGATAACCGCAGGCTCTAATAAGGTAATCACACGGTGTAAGCCTAATTTCAGGCGGCGCTCGTAAAGGGTATTTATTTCACCGAAACTTTGACCTAAATTAGCGCCAGATTCACCTGTGTTGATCATCTGTAGCACCATGTCTGGAAATACTTTTAATTGTGCCATTGCCGTTGACAATGAACTACCTTGTTTCACCATTACCACGGCATCATCTAAGCGTTTTTTTAACGAAGCACTGGCGAGGCTTTCGGCCGAAAGCTCAACCCCGCGAACTAGCTCAACGCCAGAATCAAGCAACCTTTGCATACTACTGGAAAATTGCACAATATCCCATGCTAGTAGTAAACGTTTGGTGATGGGCAATACGGCTAACAACGAAAATAGTTTGGCTTGCAATGCCCCTCGATGGTGTGCGTACCAAAGTAGTGCAATACTAATAAATAAAGACAGAATTATAAAATCGAAATTGTTGTTAACCCAATCAGAAACTGCAATTAAACTGGCCAAAGCGGTATCGCCACCGCCACCTTCAACCATGCTTTTAAAATTAGGGAGTACATAAGAAAAAAGGAACAACATAATAGCAAAGCTGATAAAAAGTAAAAAAGCGGGATAAGTTAATGCGCTGCGCATTTCACTCAATAAATTCTCTTCTCGCTCAACGCGCTCAGCAACGCTATACAAGGCGTTGGGTAAATCACCATTGGCCTCGCCTAATCGCAGCATGGGCGGGACATACTGCGGAAATACATGAGGTAAGGTTTCCATTGCATCCGATAGTGAAAGGCCATTTTCTAAACTGGCAAGTACCATTGTCCATGCTTTCCTTAGTACTTTGCTTTCGGCAACTTTTGATAGTGAAGATACTGCTTTGTCTAAAGGCATGCCGCTGGATCTTAAACTTGCTAACTCGCGTAATGCGGTCAGCAATGCTTCACGTGATACCGTTAGTGGGATGCGCGAGAGGCCACGTTTGATAACTAAAACATTGAGGCCTCTATCATCAAGCACCTGCTGTGCATGCGCTTTTGATTTAGCTTGCACCCAGCCATCAATTAAGCTGGTGTCCTTTTGTCTCGCCACATATTCAAAGTACATTTAGCCCACCACTCGCATAATCTCATCAAGGCTGGTTTCACCCAGTGCGGCTCGTAATAATGCATCTTGTCGTAGGGTTCGCATATTTTGCTGCTTAGCGTATGCAGTTAAGCTGCTACTTTCAATCTCAAAATCGCCGTGGCGACTATCAATAACTAAAAGCTCAAAAATAGCTAATCGGCCTTGATATCCAGTATGATTACAATGATCGCAGCCTACGGCTCGTTTGAATAAATCTTGTTCGGCGCACAATTGTGGCCATTGCGACTTAACGCTCTGCCAGCCAATATCATTCGCTCTTTGGGTTTCAGCTTCACAGCTTTCACTACAATGTGAGCACAACCGACGCACTAAGCGTTGCGCCATTATCCCAACCACAGTGGACTTAATTAAATAGTCTGGAATGCCCATGTCTTTTAGGCGAATAAAGCTGCTCGGCGCGTTATTGGTGTGTAAGGTAGACAATACAAAATGACCAGTAAGAGCTGATTGCACTGCTATTTGTGCGGTTTCTTTATCACGCATTTCACCAATTAAAATAATGTCAGGATCTTGACGCAAAGCCGAACGCAGTACCGTTGAAAAATGTAGACCAATATCACTATTTACTTGAATCTGGGTTAAACCAGGCATTTGATATTCGACCGGATCTTCCACCGTAATGATCTTAGTGTCTATATCGTTTAGTTTACTCAGCAGGGTGTAAAGAGAAGTGGTTTTACCACTGCCCGTTGGACCAGTGACCAGAAAAATACCTTCTTTTTTCTCGGTTAACTTGTACATGGCAGTCATGTGATCAGGAAACATTGCTAACTCTTTGTGCTGATTAGCACTTTGCTGCTCGTTTACTAACAAACGCATTACCACGTTTTCACCATAAACCGTGGGGGTCGTAGCGACACGTATATCAATATTTTTACCGGAAAGTTTAACCCTAATACGGCCATCTAGTGGTAGGCGTTTTTCTGAAATATCTAAACCAGCCATTAGCTTCACCCGTGAAATGACAGCGGCATGTAATGCTAAACTAGGTCTGTCTACTTCCTGTAACACACCATCGATCCTGATGCGAACTCGAAAGACACCACGAAAAACCTCAAAGTGAATATCGGACGCTTTTGCATCAACGGCTTGTTGAATAACGCTATTGACTAGTTTAATGATGGGGGCTGAGCTGGATTCTTCACCCGAACTTATATCCTGCTTTTCATGGTCGGGGTTTTCTAAGGTTTGTGCTAGTTTGCGGAATTCATAATGGGAAGTCAGCACTACTTGATACTCAAAGCCAAGTTCCTGGCGTACCGATTCCGCAACAAACTCATCAAACAGGTTTTCTTTTGCAACAAATAGGGTGTTCTTTTTTAGGAATAAAGGAAAAGCTTCGTTTTTTAACCACCAAGTAAAAGGTAGGTCAGTGCTAACAGGCCTAACCAAGTCAATATCATCTTCACCCATCTGTGCAAGTACGGTATCTAGCAGAGGTAAAGTGAGTTGCTGAGATAAAGCTTGCAATACTTCAGCCTCAGAGCAAATACCTGACGCAATTAAAATTTCACCCGTTAACCTTTTAAAACCTTCATTTTTTTGAGTCTGCAATGTGTCGTCGAGCTCAGCTTCTGTGATCACATTCAACTGAATCAGAATCTCACCAATATACTTCATGCTGCCCATTAAAGAATCCTTATTTGAACGCGCATCTTAACAGAAAACCACTCCAGTAGGAGTGGCTTGATAGAGTTTAGATAGGTAAATTAGCTACAAAACATCGGAAAATAGAGGCTTAAGCCGTTTGAATACGTAGTAACCAAATATCATAAATAGTAGCGATACGACAGAATAAATAGTCCAACTGCCCCAGCTGTCAAAAAGACCAAAAATTGCAGCGTTGCGCAACGCTTCAACCGGAATTGTTAACGGGTTAAATTGCAATATTGGTTGTATGAGAGCGGGGGCGTTATCGAGTGAAAAAAAGATCGTACTAGTGAAGAGTAATACTGTTATGAAAGAAATCATAAATTGCTCTATGTCACGAATAAATACGCCAAGCGCTGCAGTTAGCCAAGAGGCTCCAAGTAAAAAGAATGCCAATGGTAGTAATAACAAAGGTACCAATAGCAACTGCCATTGCATTGCAATATTGTGGTAGAGCATAAACGTAAACAATACGACAAAACCGATTGCCAGCTGGATACCCGATGCAACCAAGGTTACCCAAGGTAAAATCTCCAAAGGAAACTTTACCTTTTTAACCAAATTAACATTATTCATAATAAGAGAAACAGAGCGAGAAAACACTTCCGCTAGCCAGCCGTGTAACAGTAGGCCAGCAAATAGTAAGGTGGCAAAGTCTACTTCTACCGCACCTTCTGGCACGCCCCATTTAGATTTAAAAATATACTTAAAGACAAAAGTGTATATCGCTAACATTAATAGAGGGTTTAAAAAGCTCCAAAACACGCCCAAAATTGAGCCTTTATATTTTGTGGCGATTTCTCTTTTTGCCATTGCCCAAATTAAGGTTCGGTGTTTAATTGGTGCGGCTACAATATTGAGCATTTATTTACCCCATTGCTGATAACTACCATCTTGCACTGCCCGCCACCAAGATTCATTATTTAAATACCAGTCAATGGTTTTTTCAATTCCCGTGGCAAAGGTTTCAACGGGTTGATAGCCTAGCTCGGCGTTTATTTTATCTGTTGCTACGGCATAGCGGCGGTCGTGGCCTGCGCGATCGGTCACATAGGTAATTAATGACTTACTTGAGCGGCCATTAGCTGCAGGAGCAAGTGGGAATTGTTGTTTTAGAGCAGAGTTTTGTGCAAAACGCTGGTCAACCAATTCACATAATAAATTGACAATATCAATATTTGCCCACTCATTGACTCCGCCGATGTTATAGGTTTCACCGACCTTGCCCTGCTTGATAACTAAATCAATGCCACGGCAATGGTCTTCAACATATAGCCAGTCGCGGATTTGTTGTCCGTCGCCGTAAATGGGTAAGGCTTTGTTATCTAATATATTGGTTAAACATAATGGGATCAGCTTTTCAGGGAAGTGATAGAAACCGTAGTTATTCGAGCAATTACTCGTGCTCACTTGCAAACCGTAGGTTTCGTAATAAGCACGCACAAAGTGATCCGATGCCGCCTTACTAGCTGAATAAGGTGAGTTAGGTGCATAGGGTGTTGTTTCCGTAAATGGTGGATCGTTCGGCGCTAAGGTACCATAGACTTCATCGGTACTTACGTGATGAAAGCGGTGAGGCAGTGGGTTTGCAGGGTCAGCTAGCCAGACATTTTTCGCAGCCTTTAGTAGTGCATGAGTACCATTTATATTGGTTTCTAAAAATGCGTCCGGTCCGCTGATTGATCTGTCAACATGGGATTCAGCGGCAAAGTGTACTAGCGTATCAATGTTCTCTTCACGCAATAGATACTCGACCAACTCTTGGCTGTTGATGCTGCCTTTAACAAAGCGAAACCTTGGATTATTGTTCAGTGAATTCAGGTTTTGTGGGTTGCCTGCATAAGTGAGAGAGTCTAGTACTACAACATGATCTTTGTCATATTTAGAAAGCCAATAATGGGCAAAGTTGGCGCCGATAAAACCGGCTCCACCTGTAATTAAAATTCGGTTCATTGTTTACTCACTGCATTTATATAATTGGTATTACGCTGGAATGCTAAGCACACCCCACCCACGAATTTGCTATTAATTAAACTTTGGTGCGTCAGAGAATAACAGACCAGCTTTATCTTTAGGGGACAGCTCAGGCTCTTCGCCTGACAGTAGTGGCCAATCAATCGCAATGGTTGGATCATTCCAAAGCAATGAGACTTCACTTTCTGGATGATAATAGTCAGTGCATTTATATACAAACTCGGCGCTGTCCGACAATACATAAAAACCATGGGCAAAACCTGGTGGAACCCAAAGTTGATGTTTGTTTTCTGCCGACAAAATTACACCCACTGAAGCACCAAAAGTGGCTGAGTCTTGACGCATATCCACCGCTACGTCGAACACCTGTCCAGCTACTGCGCGCACCAACTTGCCTTGGGTGTGCTTGGTTTGATAATGCAAGCCCCGTAAAATACCTTGTTTGGACTTACTATGATTGTCTTGCACGAAGTTGACTGGTGCTACTTCTCTCTGAAATCGCTCTAATTGAAATGTTTCCATAAAAAAACCGCGTTCATCGCCGTAAACTGTAGGCGCCAGAATTTTTACATCATTAATTGCGGTATTAATAATCTGCATCGCGAAAACCTTGCCCTTCTATTATTGAAAGTAAATATTGGCCATAACCACTTTTAATGAGCGGTTGCGCTAATTCGGTTAGCTGGGCTGCATTAATATAGCCCATGCGGTAGGCTGCTTCTTCAGGGCAGGCTACCTTGAGCCCTTGGCGCTTTTCAATTACGCGAATAAAATTGGCGGCATCGAGTAGCGAGTCATGGGTACCAGTGTCAAGCCAAGCGGTACCGCGGCCGAGTTGTTCGACATTTAAAGTCCCCGCTTGTAAATAAAGGTTGTTTATATCGGTAATTTCTAACTCACCACGATGTGATGGTGTGATTTGTTTAGCATACTCAACAACTTTATTGTCATAAAAGTATAACCCGGTGACAGCATACTTAGATTTAGGCTGGGCGGGCTTTTCTTCTATACTCAAGGCTTTACCATTGGCGTCAAAGTCAACCACACCGTAGCGTTCAGGGTCTTGCACATAATAGCCAAAGACAGTTGCACCATGCTCGCGTTTAGCGGCTCGCTGTAAGGTGTCGGCCAGTCCATGACCATAGAAAATATTATCTCCTAACACTAAACAAACACTGTCATCACCAATAAATTGTTCACCAATGATAAAAGCCTGAGCTAAGCCATCTGGGCTGGGTTGCTCAGCAAATGATAGATTTAGTCCCCACTGTTTCCCCGTGCCAAATAATGCCTGATATAACGGGCGATCATGAGGTGTAGAAATAATCAACACATCCCTAATTCCAGATAGCATTAGGGTAGTGAGTGGATAATAAATCATGGGTTTGTCGTAAACGGGGAGCAGCTGCTTGTTCGATGCAAGGGTGACGGGGTGAAGGCGTGTGCCACTGCCGCCAGCTAAGATAATACCTTTCATAGTTACCTACTACATAGTTACAAAATAAGTGGCTAAAAAATTAGACACCCAAATAAACACCCAAAGCAGTCACTAAGCGAATGTAAATAGTGTGCTAAATTTGTCCAGAGAGGAGCGAGTTAAATTAAGAAGGGCGATTTTAGCGTGTCATTACTGTGATTAAAAGGGCAGGCGTTGTTTATCATCATTTACTTGGCACAACTGAGCTTCATTATTATCATCAGGTCGCTGTATTAGCCCACGCTCTGGACAGTGATATAGCTTGCTTTTAAGTGCATAGCGCTAATTGTAATCGATTGAATCACTTAGTGTTACTGACCTCGTTCCAAGTAAGTAAGAACTTATTTGTCAAATGAAGGGCATTGTACTTGTGTAACTATTTGATAAATTAATTAACTTATTATGATCATGTTTGCTTTTGCTGTTTATTTACGGTTTATTCTAAGATTTTGTTTTAATATGGTTTTTGTAAAGTTGTCAGATGGGGGCTCTGATGCTCCTTGAAAACCAGAAAGTGACTGACTGATTAAAAAATAATCTATTTATGAGTAAGTTGTCGATAAATTAAGCCTTGACACCGAGATTTAAGCGATCTGCGTTGTGTTTTATTGAAGTTTAACCGAATTTTTGTATTCTTCGTTTGACAGTCAGGCTATTTAGCATAAAAATAACGTGGCGCGCTTTGGTGCGAATTCAGTTTGATGATATTTTTTTATCATTAGCTAGATTTTGATGCAATTTGCATCAAGGTAAAATAAAGCAATTAGAGCAAAGCTTTATTGCTAGGATCCAAAAAAAAATTTTTTTTAAAAGGAAATAAACAATGTTTCAAAAGAAACTGATTGCTGCAGCAATCCTTGCAGGCTTTAGCGCTGCACCAGCAATGGCTGACGTTAGCGTTGAATCTATGACACCAGCTACATCTACTTTACTTGCGACAGTAACTAAAGCTCCAGTACTAGCATTGACAACTGCTCAACAACTTCTTGTTGTTGGTATCCCTGCCAATGAACTACTACTAGACGGTGCTTTAACTGTTGAAATTAAAGGTGAAGCAACGTTTAACGATGGTGACGTGCGTAAATTCCTTACTCTAACCGGTGGTAACTATGCTGTTGGTCTTGGTGCAGTTGGTGCACTAAGCTACGCTCAAGCTGATGTTGAAGCACAATTTGACACAGACACAGATGGTACTGCTACTTGGTTAAAATACACAATTGACCAAGATGGTAAGCGTTTACGTCTATATTCTAAACAAGATAACACTGCTGTAAGCTTTGGTTTCAAGTTTGCTGAAGCTAACCAAATCTTCAACGTTGCATATGGCTTCTCAAGCGATATTAAACTGATGGTTGGTGCACTTAAGAATGCTTCTTACACATCTGACCCAGTAACAACTTCTGCTATCTTTAGCCCTGTTAAATTGTTCAAGCTAACAAAAGCTTCTACTCCAGAAGATATTGCACAAGTTGCAGAAGGCTTCTTAAAGCTTAAAAATGATGCTGACAACAAGATCACTTACGATGCACTAAAAGTTGAAAACTTAACTACTAACCAGCTTATTCAAAAGAATAAAGTTAAGGTTACTATTGAAGGTGACTTTACTGGCGCTAAAGTAAGTGCAACTGGTGAGCTACAAGATAACACTGGTGCTGGTCTAGGCTGGCAGCTAGCGAACGGTAAGGCAACTAAGGTTCTTGATACTTCAGGTACTCTAGAAGGTCAAGCTGGTATCCCTACTGCAGACGTAACTGGCTTCATGCTAGCGTTTAACGGTACTGATGCAATTGAAGCGTCTAAGTACAAAGCGACTGCAACAATTCTAGGTAGCGACAACGCAACGTTTGAAGATTTTACTGCTGAATTAGCTGATATCTTCATCGTTAACCGTGACGGTATGCGTTTTGACACTATCACTACTGGTACAACATCTTCTAACCTAGTTTACATCCGTGACATCTCTAAGAAGTTACCAGCTGCAGGTGGTAAGATTTTCGTAACAGTAACTGAATACGCTCCACACGACGTAAACGGTAACGGCGAAGGTACTGACTTAGTAGTACGTAAAGCGCTATCTACTATGCTACCAAGCGGTGGTGCAGTAACACTTGATCCTAAACTAATCCAAGAAGACCTAGGTGTAACAGTTACCGCTGGTCGTCAAGCTCGCTTCCTATTCGAAGTTGAGACTAATCAAGGTGAAGTTGCGATTAAGAAACAAGTATCTGGCGTGGGTGTTGACATCCAAAACGGTACTAAAGGTGTTGCTGGTGTAGTTGTAGATTTCACTCTTTAATTAAGAGCGAAACATACTGCATTAGAAAGAGGCGCTTAGCGCCTCTTTTTTTTTTCTTGGCTTTTGTCATAATACCCGCCCTGTTTGTTAGTTTGGAATCATCGTGGTTATTCGCGTTCGTCATATTTCTAAATCTTTTTTAATGTTTGATAATCCGGTTCAAGTAATTAAAGATAAGTTGTTTGGTCAAGAAAAAGTTGCGCGTTTTCATGCCTTAAAGAACATTAGCTTTAGTGCTAATCAAGGTGAAACCCTAGGCATTGTTGGACATAATGGCTCAGGTAAATCAACCCTATTACAAATTATTACTGGGGTAATGCGCGCTGATGAAGGGCTCGTTGAGGTGCAAGGACGTGTTGCTGCCTTACTGGAATTAGGTTCAGGCTTTAACCCTGAGTTTACCGGTCGTGAAAATGTATTTTTCAGTGCTTCTCTGTTAGGTTTAACTGAAGCTGAAATTAACGCTAAGCTTGATGATATATTAGCTTTTTCAGCTATCGGTGAATTTATTGATCGACCCGTTAAGACCTATTCCAGCGGTATGATGTTACGCTTGGCCTTTTCGGTGGTAATTAATACTGATCCGGATGTGTTGATAGTTGATGAGGCATTAGCGGTTGGTGATGATGCCTTTCAGCGTAAATGTCACGCTCGTATTAAACAACTGCAGTCACAAGGTGTTACCTTACTTTTTGTTTCTCACTCCGCAGGCCAAGTCATTGATTTATGTGATAGGGCGATCCTGCTCGACAAAGGCGAAATGTTGATGGAGGGGAGCCCTAAATCTGTGGTGCACAATTATCACAAGCTACTGCATATGCAAGGCGCAGAAAGAGATGAATTTCGTCAGCAGATTTTAACCGGAAATATCAGTAATGAGCCCGCTGCTATTATCAATGATGAGCAAGATAACAGTGGTCAACTAGACGATAATTTAGTGCCAACATCAACAGTGTGGTACCAGCCAAATGGCGCGTTTATTTCACAACCTTTATTACGTAATACGGCTGGGCAACAGGTAAACTTGCTACAATCCGGCCATCAGTATGATTATTGCTTTCACGTTGAGTTCACTGATGACGCCTTTGAAGTTGGCTTTGGCATGCTGATTAAGACGGTTGCTGGTGCAGAGCTTACAGGGGCTACTACCACGCGAAATCATGAAAAGAGATTACCATTTGTAGCGAAAGGGCAAGTGATTGAAGTGCGATTTCGGTTCCCCTGTTTGTTGCGTAATGGTACCTATTTTTTAAATTGTGGCTGTTCTGCCTTAGTGCAAGGTGAGAGGCGGTTTTTACATCGCGGCGTGGATGCTGCGATGTTTGCGGTGGTAGAGGAAAACCCTGACGCTACCGGGGTGATTGATTTTGGCATTGAATTACATGCAGAGGTAATAGATGAAGCCTAATCTTTTTATTGTCGGTGGGCAAAAATGTGGTACCACTGCGTTAGCTAGTTTTCTACAGCAACACCCTGATATTTGCTTAGTTGAGGGCAAAGAAGCCCATGTTTTTGACTCCCCGCGACTGCAAAATGTTGAAAAAAATATCATTAATGAGGCTTATCAGGCAAAGCTTCAGCATTATTCACAGCAACGTTATGTCTGCGATGCGACGCCAATATATTGTTATTTACCAGGCATTATGTCGCGTTTAGCCAGTTACTCTAACAATGCAAAAGTCATTATGTTACTGAGAGACCCCGTTGATCGTGCCGTGTCACATTATAAAATGGAGTCTCGCAGAGGTTTAGAGCACCGCTCTATGTTGAGGGCTTTTTTAATTGAATCTGCACGTTTAAAGGAATGCGAGGATAAGTTAGCCGATCATTCCCCTTGGCGAATTCACTCTTATTTAGACAGGGGACGCTATACGCAGCAATTATATTCTATTTATCAAAGCTTTGATTCTGAACAAGTGCTGATTCTGCATAACGATGACCTACGCCACCATCACCAAGCAACACTGCAGCGGGTATTTGAATTTTTAGACATTGCTGAGCATGATATTGCTCATCAAGAAATTTTTGCCGGGCAAGATAAAAAAATGGGGTTCACAGATAAATTAGCGCTGTTGTTGGCTCGATTTATACTGCGAAAGGATATTCAGATAAGCAATAAATATAGATTTTCTACTTCTTAAGGGGTCCAATGGCAAATCAAATAGCGATTTTGATTCTCGGTATGCATCGTAGTGGTACCAGTGCTTTAACAGGAATGCTCGGAAAAGCGGGGATCCCTTTAGGAACGGAGTTTATTGATGACGTTGCCGATGTTAATAAAAAAGGGTTCTGGGAACACAAGCGTTTAGTTGAAATTAATGAAGCGATTCTTGCTCACCTAGGCAAAAGTTGGTTTTCGTTAGATGTCGCAGCTGAGTTAAGCAATGTCGGTCTCTTTGAATTAGCTAAGTTCAAACAGCAAGCCATAACGTTCATTGAAACAGAGTTCTCTGGTGCGCCTATTTTTGCTTTGAAAGATCCTCGAATGTGCGTGTTGGCAGAATTTTGGTTGGATGTATTTCAGTCCCTTGAAATTGAAACTAAGGTTATCGTTTTGAACCGTATGCCTGACGAGGTGGCAGCTTCTTTATATAAAAGAGATAAGCTCCCAGTGTTGATTGCTCAGCAACTCTGGCTGGAGCATACCCTTGGCTGTTTACGGGTATGTCAGCTGCAGTTTGATGTTGTGACGATCATTTCGTTTGAAGACTTTCTTAATGATCCCAGTCGTTTTCTAACTAAAGTATTGCAACAGTTTTCTCTTGCGATACCTATTAATATTGACGCTGCATCTGGCTTTGTTGAGCCAAACTTACGCCGGCAACATTGCCATGAACAACAGAAAAATTTAGCTAATGACTTATATAATGCTTTGAACACTGCCGATTTTGACTTGGATCGAGTGTTACAAGAGTATCAACAGAAATGCCAGCAACATAGCCAGCAAAACATGCCTTATCTTGTTGCACTGACTGAGGCTTTTATTGCTATGAATAGAGAAATAATTGCTCATCAGCATAGTGAAGCAAAGCTTACTCGACTTGGACAGTCTCATTCCCTTGCGTTAGCGACGATCGATGAACGAGACAAACAGCTTGATGAGTTTAATTTATGTTTGAATAAACAACGTGAAGAGCTCTCTTATGCAGTAACTGTGGTTGAAGAACGCGATCAGCAGTTAAATGATTTAGCAAAAGAGTTAGCTCATGCGGTTGCTGTGGTAAAAGAGCGAGATCAACAGTTAGCAAATTTATACTCCCAGCTTAAGCAAGAAGGGGCTGCTCATGGCCATGCAATCAGTGTGATAGAAGAAAGGGATGCACAATTAACAAAAGTTATACAGGAGTTGGCTGCCCTGCAACAGAAATATGATGATTTAGATAGTTTAAGCGCTGTCGATTTTACTTGGCGAAAAATGAAACGTAAATTGGATGCATAATGAAAACAAAAATTGATGTAATTATCCCGGTATACCGAGGTTTAGAAGAAACGTCAGAGTGTATTATTTCAGCGCTAGCTACCTTAGATATGAATCTGGCAAATTTAATAGTTATTAATGATTGTTCTCCAGAGCCTGCATTAACCGAGTATTTAAGAAATCTCAGTGCTGAAGGTAAAATACAGCTTTTAGAGAATGATGTTAATTTAGGTTTTGTTGCCACCGTAAATCGGGGCATGAAGTTAAATACTAATCATGACGTGTTGTTACTTAACAGTGATGTTGAAGTTGCAAATGATTGGTTGGAACGGATTCAAGCCGTAGCTTATCAAGCTGAAAATATAGGCTCAGTTACGCCCTTCTCAAATAATGCAACGATTTGCAGTTTCCCAAATTTTTGTGAAGACAACACTTTATTTGCCGACTTGTCGGTAGTGGAAATCGATAATTTATTTTCTCAAACTCTGAATAATACAGATTTCGTGGATGTTCCAACAGGCGTTGGTTTTTGTATGTATATACGCCGAGACTGCTTAGATAAAGTGGGGTATTTTGATGAAGAGACCTTCGGTAAGGGTTATGGAGAGGAAAACGATTGGTGTCAACGCGCGATTAAATCGGGTTGGCGTAATGTACATGCTCTTAACGTATTTGCTTACCACAAAGGTGGTGTGAGCTTTGCAGATGAGCAAGATCCTCGTAAAGAAAAAGCACTTGAGATTTTGAATGAGTTACACCCAAATTATCAGCCAGATGTGATGGATTTTATTGCTCAAGATCCAGCCAAAAGAGCACGATTAGCAGTCACGATGAAGCTTTTAGCACTTTCTAGCACCGCCAATATTCTCGCTGTTTCCCACGGATTGGGAGGCGGAGTGCTTGACCATATTCATCAATTAGCGAGTTTTACAAGAGGTAAAGCAAACTATGTGTTGTTGCAACCGACATCAGGCTCTGATGTAAAATTATCTTTTTTCATCTCAGGTGCACTATTACAAGATAATATTTTTATTGATGTGGATTTAGATTATGCCAGCTTGATAAAGCTATTACAGTATTTGAACATCAGTCGCGTGCACTTTCATCACACAATGGGGCTACCTACGCGCATTTGGGGGATAGCTTCCGATTTAGGTATTAAACATGATGTAACGATTCATGATTATTACCATATTAATGGCAACCCGAGCTTAACCGATATTAACGGTCGCTATTGTGGTGATAAAGACAATATGGATGAGCTGTGTCATCAGCATTATCCGATTCCAGTTAGCAGCGAAATCTGGCGAGAGAATGCTAAAGTACTTTTGGCTCCTGCTGAACGCATTATCTTTCCTTCATTTGATGTGCAGCAGCGTTTTAATAACTACTTTAGCTTGCCCCAAGGTCGGGTTGTTTATCATTCGGATAATGAAGCTAATCTATTTATTGATGATATTAAACCAGTACCGCGAAAAGATTCTAAGTTAAAAGTACTAGTCCTTGGTGCGTTAAGTCGTGAAAAAGGGGCTGAGGTATTAGAGCAAGCGGCAATGGCATTGGCTAATAGACCAATTGAGTTCCACCTTTTGGGCTACGCATTTAAGCCTTTAAAGTCGGTTACTACTTACGGTCAGTATAATAGTGAAAAATTAGATGAACTGATACGAGAGTTACAACCTGATGTAATTTGGTTCCCAGCCTTATGGCCTGAAACGTATAGTTATACTTTGAGTGCGGCACTGCGTAGTCATGCAGTGATCATCGCTTCTGATTTGGGGGCGTTTAAAGAACGGCTAGCTAAACGTTCATCTTCAATTATTTTGCCTTGGGACTACAACGAGCAACAATGGTCTAATTTTTGGGAGGCTTACCTCGAGGGAAGTTATACTGCTGATAGTGAAGTGATGCAGTTTTCTAACCTTTCGAGTCCAAACTTTTACAGCCAAGAGTATTTGAGCTTCCCATTAAGAGAAAGAGACTCAATAATTGATATGTCGTTTGACATTAATATTTTTATTGAAAATCAAAAAATACCAGAGATAACAAAAGAAGCGAAAATACTTCATCGTTTAGCTAGGCTAAAAGCATCGAAAAAATTGGCCTGGTTAGCTCGAAGGATCCCTCTATCGGTTCAACGTAAAGTGAAAGAAAGAATACTAAAAAAGACTAAATCATAACGACTACTTGACAATAAAGGCGTCGGTAAAAGTTTTAATTATTTTTATTAGTCTGATAGACACCACAATTAAGCCATTAATAGTTTTGAATGTTTATTTCTCGGCTTTTAATGGTTTAAACATTACGAACGTTTGACCTTTGTCCGCTTGTTTTTTTAACTATGTTGAATATATGTTATATAAATAGTGGATAAATATTTTATTGTGGGTGATAAATATGAAGATTGTTATTTCTGGTGTCAACTTGGTTGAAGGTGGTACATTAACAGTATTTAAAGATGTTATTTCGGCTTTTTCTATAGACAAAAAAATTGAAGTTACCTGCTTGGTTAATGACAAATCTTTGTTCTCTAATATTAAAGGTGTACATTTCATCTCTTTTCCTGGCATTAAAAATAGCTGGGTGAAAAGGTGCTGGTTTGAGTATGTTAGTTGTAAAAAAATTGCGGAAAGTATAAAGCCTGACTTATGGTTGGCTATGCATGATATGACTCCAAATGTAGGGACGTGCCCTCAGTATGTTTATTGCCATAACCCATCACCATTCCTTCCTGTTTCATTTAAGCTATTTTGGTATGAGCCGAAGGTTTTTTTATTTTCTATTTTTTATAAGTGGCTTTATCGAATTAATATAAAAAAAAATATTGCAGTAATTGCACAACAAGAATGGTTTGGCCATTATCTAACTGATGTTTTAGGAGCGAAGCAAGCGATTATTGCTAGGCCTGTTTCTTTTTCTCCGCGGAGCATTAAAAAGTTGGACTCTAGTCCTCGAAGAGAAACCATTGTACTATTTTACCCAGCCCTTGCGAGAACGTTCAAAAATTTTGAATTACTGCTAAATTGTTTTGCATACTTAAAAAAAGAGTACCGCAATGTTTATAATTCTTTTGAATTACAGTTAACTATTGATGAAAATGAAAATAAGTTTGCTAGTACACTGGTAAATCGTTATCGAGAATTAGAAAATGTAAAATTTTTAGGTAGACTTAACTTTGAAGAAGTGAATCAGAGGTATGAAAATTGTGACATAGTAGTGTTTCCATCAAAGTTAGAAACGTGGGGGTTGCCAATTTCGGAAGCTAAACTCGCTGCAAAACCAATAATTTTATCTGATCTGCCTTATGCACATGAAACTTTGGGAGATTATCATTCTGCGTTATTTGTCGACCCTGATGACTATATTACCTTGGCAAATGCAATCGTTGACTTATTTCACGAGAAGAATATATTCCATAGCGTTAAGTTTCAATCTAGTCTTGATGTGATCGACTCATGGCCGTCGTTAGTCTCAGCTATGGTAAAATGACATCCAATACTAAATAATAATTTAGTTTTACATATTGAGAGCATTACAATGGCTAAAATATATATATCTATCGTGTCTCACGCTAATGATGATGATCTGATTTTTAATGCTGATTTACGAGAGATATCAAAACTAAATGATGTAATAGTGATTGTTAGAGATAATGTTGATAGTTCAAAACTCCGAGACTATTGTTTAGATAATGGTTTTATTTATTCAGCCTCGGCGGAAATACTCGGTTTTGGTGCTAATAATAATATAAATTATGAGCAGGCATGTGAGGCTGGTATGTTGTCGTCAGATTGGTTTCTGCTGCTGAACCCTGATATTACTGTTTCTGTAGCGATGTTTCGTAGTCTTATAAAGAAAATTGAATCTAAATCTTCTGGTATTTATTCCGCAAACCTATACTCAGATGAAAAACTTTCTATGGAAGAAAAATCTTTAAGAAAATTTCCTAATATATTTTCTTTTTTTAATTTGTTTTTCGGGAAAAGCTTAACCACTCCTTACATTAAGTCTGAACTAGTTGATGGTGCCGAGGTCGATTGGGCAGCGGGATCGTTCTTGATTATTCATGCTGACTTATATCGCCAATTAGGAGGGTTTGATGAGCGATACTTTATGTATTTCGAGGATGTAGATCTTTGCTTCCGAGCACAAAAAAAATTCAATGAAAAAGTTGTCTATATGAAAGACATTAAGGTTGTACACCGAGGGGGCTATCAAAACAGGAATTTTTTCTCTCCACATTTTCGTTGGTATTTGTCGAGCATGATTCGTTTTATGTTAAAAAGTTTTATCGGGAGACGAAATGCAAGTACTATTAACGGGTAGTTCTGGTTTTGTTGGTAGCCATCTCAAGCAAGCCCTTATGGAGCTAGATGTGAAGTTGACCGTACTCAATCGTTGTTTAACTGACACGCAATGTGTTGATGCCATATATGTTCCAACTTTTGATGGCAATACTCTGTTTCAATTAGATAAATTTCAATTTGATGTGGTCATTCACTGTGCCGCGATTAATCATGATGTTGAAGAGGAAAAGTTAGACCTTCTTAGACAAGTCAATGTCGAAGGAACGTTGAATTTAGCCACCCAAGCGGCCAAGGCGGGTATCAAGCGGTTTATTTTTATCAGTACGGCTAAGGTTAACGGTGAAACCACCGAGAATAGGGAAGCTTTTTGTGAGACTGATAAACCAAACCCTCAAGGTAGTTACGCGAAAAGTAAATATGATGCTGAAGAAGGCTTAAAAGTAATATCCGCCCAAACCGGTATGGAATATGTCATTGTAAGGCCTCCTTTGGTTTATGGCCCTAGAGGAAGAGGCAATTTTTCTTCCATCTTGAACTGTGTTTATAAAAGGGTGCCTTTACCATTCTATAGTCTTGATGGTAATAGACGAAGTTTTATTTCAGTCGGCAACCTTGTGAGCTTTATATCGCTTTGCGCAAACCACCCGCAGGCGGGAAACCAAGTATTTCTAGTCTCTGATGATGATGATGTCTCTACAAAAAGATTGTTCGATGTAATTGCGAGTTGCTTTAAAGTGTACTCGCTTAACTACCCTGTCCCTAAGCGTGTTATTTTATCTATATCAAGAATACTGAAAAAAGAACATGTAGTTACACGAGTTACCGATTCGTTACAAGTTAATATAAGTAAAGCAAAGAAGCGTTTGGGCTGGTTACCTCCTGGCTCTTTTGAATCGGGCGTACAGCATACTGTTGACGACTTCATCTTGAAACGTGTGGCTAATAAAATAAAGAAATTTTAATGCGAAATAATATAATTACCCTTTTTGACTGTTTTATTGCTATTACTTCTTTAGTAATGCTTTCTCCGATACTTTTTTGTATTTATATCATTATTTTTTTCGATCATGGCTCGCCTATTTTCATTCAGGTTAGAATGGGGAAAAATAAAAAACCATTTTCTTTAATAAAATTTAGAACGATGAAACCAGATACGGAGTCTGTCGCAAGCCACCTCGTTGCAACCTCATCCATTACACCCATTGGGCGGGTATTACGAAGGACTAAGTTAGATGAATTGCCTCAGTTGATTAATGTATTGAAACGAGATATGAGTTTGGTCGGACCAAGACCTAATTTATTTAATCAGATCGACGTAATTAAAGCCCGCGAAGAATACGAAATTTATTCAGTTTTACCTGGCATTACAGGTTTGGCTCAGGTCAATAATATTGATATGTCCACTCCAATACACCTTGCGGAAATGGATAAGAAAATGTTAGCGGGTTTTTCTATTAAACAGTATTTCAAATATATTTTTGTGACCATTTTTGGCGCTGGAAGAGGTGATGCCGCTAGGCCTTAATAGAATTATTTTATATTAACCTGAATCTTGCTTAAGAAAATGAACTAAATGCCTGTTCCACGATCTGATCTTTCGACCAAGAAACATACAGACCAAAAAGGAACAGGCAATGAATAAATTAGTCGAATTGTTTTGCGATGTCGATGACTTTTGCAACGTGTTTATCCCCCAGTGGCAACAACAATGGGTGACTAAGCCAGCGCAACATGGACAGCAAACATCAGGCGCGACAATCACTTGTGTGTCATCCTCACGCAATGTTTCTAAGGTGCGTTTACTGCCCGCATGGCCAGGTTGCGCACCGCGCATTTTTGTCTGTTTATTTGAGTTAGGCTTATTGCGAGAAGACTTGTCTTTACGTTTTTTATCGGGCTCATCAGATGATGGGGGTTTGAGGAGTTACTGGATGAGGCAGCCAATCGCCCTTCTAAATCAGCCATGTGCGCCCAAGCCTCTTGGAGTAAGGCATTTGCTTGCTCAAGATTCGTCGCAACAGGTGGGTTAGTGAGGTCAAATTTAATCGGCATAGGATAAGAATGACACCAGAAAAGGATCGCTCAAGGGATATTTAAGATCGAGTGACAGTGGTCACGAAAAAAATTTTGGGGTGTCAAGCTGCTCCTGGTGAATAGTTACACTTATCTAACCTGCCGTATCTGTCTTCAAAGCGCACGATGTCATCTTCGCCCAAGTATGAGCCTGATTGCACTTCAATTAGCTCTAATGGCACCTTGCCTGGGTTTTCCAACGCATGCACCACACCAACAGGAATATAAGTCGATTGGTTTTCGGTTAGTAGAATGTCTTTATCACCATTAGTGATTTTTGCCGTACCCGTTACCACAATCCAATGCTCTGCGCGATGATGATGTATTTGGATAGATAGCTTCTCACCTGGTTTCACCGTAATGCGCTTCACTTGGAAGCGGTCTCCGTTATCAATAGAGTCATATTTACCCCAAGGACGATAGACTTCGCGGTGATGCTGCCACTCGTTACGCGCTTCTGCTTTTAGGTGCTCGACGATTTTTTTCACTTGCTGTACTTCAGACTGTTTCGCTACCAAAATCGCATCTTTGGTTTCAACGACAACCACATCGTCTAAGCCAATGGTGGTAACAAGTTTTTCAGAAGCATGCACATAGGTATTACGGGTATCAACAGTAATCACGTCGCCGCGGCAAGCGTTGCCATGTTCGTCTTTATCAGACACCTCCCATAAAGCAGACCAACTACCTACATCGCTCCAGCCGCAGTCCATTGGCACCACTACGGCTTGGGTGGTTTTTTCCATCACCGCGTAATCCACAGAATCGTCCGGGCAAGCTTCGAAAGCAGCTTTATCAACACGAATAAAGTCCAAATCGGCTTGCGTCGCTGCCATCGCTTGCTCACAGGCACTGAACATATCGGGATGATGGGCCTTAAGCTCAGCTAAGTAAGTGCTGGCTTTAAATAAAAACATACCACTGTTCCAGTAGTATTCACCTGACGCTAAGTAATCTTGTGCCGTTGATAGATTGGTTTTTTCAACAAACTGCGCCACGCTAAAGCCTGCGTTGTCACCTTGCACCTCGCCACGCTTGATATAGCCATAGCCGGTTTCAGGGGCGGTTGGCACGATACCAAAGGTCACTAGCTTATCAGCCTGTGCAAACGGCACAGCTTGCTCAACCGAGGCACAAAATGCCGCTTCATCTTTAATCACATGGTCAGCTGCCAATACTAAAAGCAGTGGGTCATCACCATTCTTTAACGCCTGCATAGCAGCCAGAGCAATAGCTGGTGCAGTATTACGGCCAACTGGCTCTAAAATAATACCGCTGGTTTTAATCGCGTTAGCACGAAATTGCTCAGCAACCGAAAAACGATGCTCTTCATTACAAATAACCAAGGCAGGTGCATGCTCAATCCCTTTCAAGCGCTGCGCTGTGGTTTGCAGCATGGAATCATTACCAAGTAAGGTTAAAAATTGCTTAGGAAACTGTTGGCGTGAAAGCGGCCATAAACGCGAGCCTGAGCCGCCAGCCATGATTACTGGCAGTATATTAGACATATTAATTAACCAATTTTTTAAATTCAGAAATGACAGGGCTCAAACGAGACTCCCAAGAATGAGATTGCTTTACGTACAACAGTCCCGCTTCAGCATATTGTTGGTGAGCACGCTCATTATTTACAAGCTTTAAAATAGCTTCTACATATTCACTTGGCTCATCTGCCACCAAAATCTCTTTATCAGGAATCGCCTCAATGCCTTCAAGACCTGTTGAAGAAGTTATTGTAGGTAACCCCAAGGCCATGTACTCAAGAATTTTATTTTGAACACCAGCCCCTAATCGGACGCTACATACACCAGCTAAAGAGCCTTTAGCAGAATCCGAAACTGAATCAACAGGGCCTGTAAGCTCAACACCTTTGAAATCATCAAACTTTAAACGATCATTGTCTTTTATACGGCCAATAACTTTAAATGTATAATCACCATGTTGACGCAGAAGAGGCATTACATTTTTAGCAAACCAGAAAGCAGCATCCACATTTTGAACAGAGTACAGATTGCCAATAAACACTATTTGCTTAGACGTAAAGCAAGGGCGATATTCAAGATTGCTCAGATCAACACCGTTTGAGCAAACTAATACCTTATCGTACTCAGGCGAGCCTTTAGCAAACAAATAGTCCTTATCATATTGTGATACAAGAATTGAAGCATCAAAAGCGCTAGCAGATCGCTGTTCATACTTTTTAAGACGTTGTTGTTCAACACTATAAACCAATGTTTTCAAACTGGTGGCTTTAGCTAGACTACCAACTCGCTCATAATTCATTGAAATAGCATCGGTCATCTCTAGCACCCTAGTAACGTCAAGGTTAAGTAAATAATCCCCTGTACGAACTAAATGGGCAAAAGCACCGTCATGATCAGGGAGCAAACTCGCTAACTTATTCTTAAATTCGCCACTACGATAATAGGCCACCTGTAAAGGCGTCTGAGTGGGTAGTGATAACAAACAATTTAAGAATGAGCGCCACTTGGGTAACAACACTCGCTCAACTTGCTTAAATACACCATCTGATGGAACCGTCATTTCCATCTCTTCATTCGATTCGCACAAGCTTAACAAGGTTAAGTCGTAATGCTTAGCAAGCTCTTTACAAAGGAAATAAATGCGTAACCGATCACCACCAATTACGGGATAAGGGAATCGAGGTGTTAAAACAATTATTTTTTTCTTATTCAACACCTAAACGCCTCCAAAAATCTGTCATTTGCTTATTCACCGAACTTTCAACAAAAGATTGCACGCGTAATCGACCTTGCTGAATGTTCTCTAACCTTTCACCTTCTTCGTATGCAAGTAAGGTATTAATTGACATAGCCATCTCTTCTACGCTTTTAGGATCAAATAATAATGCTGCATTACCAACAACCTCTGGCAACGAGGTAGTATTACTACAGCAAACAGGTGTACCTGCTGCCATCGCTTCAATAAGTGGGATACCAAACCCCTCAAATAAAGAAGCAAAAATAAATCCCGTGGCTTCACGGTACAAACATTGTAATTCTTCGTTTGAAATAAAGCCTAAAAACTCAACATCATTAGCCACCCTTAAGCTGACAGCTCTTGCAATAAACTGGCTGTGATGCTCTTTTTTAATTCCCGCAATTTTCAAAGAATAATTATCTGAAAATGACTGCTTGGCTAATGCGAAAGCTTCAATTAAGCGAATCACATTTTTGCTCGGTGCTTCACCGGTAACGGTAAATAAATAAGGTTTGCGCAAAACAGTCGGTAAAGGCGCTAACCTCAGCCAGTCATCCGAAATAGCATTGGGAATAACCTGAACCTTATGTGCGTCAAGTTTAAAGCGCTCAACAAGTTCTTGTTTCGTAAACTCTGAAACGGTTAGCAATACATCAGCATTTTTTACCACTCTCGGGACAATTGCACGCCGGTACAGACGCCCCAAGGTCTGATAAACAGAAACAGAGAGTGGTAACTCTTTAAAGGAGCGCAAAAAAATTAAATCATGCACCACCAAAATCAACTTAGTATTAGCAGGCTTAATCAATGGCGCCGTGTTATAAGGGCAAATCAAAAAATCAAATGAGTGTGACTTAGCGAGCTTAGGTAAAACCACTTGTTCCCACCAAGGAAAAAAACTATTCCCCTTGCAAACAGAGGCCATATTTTTAACCTCTGAACCAGTGGGGGCAAGCCCAGTACATGACGCTCTAACAGGCGCAATAAGTTGTGTCGCGTAACGCCCCATGCCTCTCACCTTTCCCAGCATCCAGCGAACATCTACTCCAACATGCATGGTCTATTTTTTCCTATTCTTAATTTCAGTTAACAGCGAGTTGACCATTTTCTCTTTAGTGAACCCTTGCGCAATTGTTGCTCTCGCGGCACTCGCAACTTGAGCGTATTCATTCGGCTTATTAACGATTCTAATTATCTGCTCACTAAGGGTTTCAACGCAATAGTCAGGCAATAACCAACCATTTTTATTGTTCTGAATTATTTCAGGAACCCCCCCCACCCCAACAGCAATAACAGGAGTAGCGTAGGCCATTGACTCTAAAACTGAATACGGAAATGCTTCAAAATGCGAGAGCATTAAAAGGAGATCTGCTTGCTGATAATAAGGGCTTGGGTCTTCAACAAAACCCACCCACTCTATACGCGATTCAACACCTAATGTCTTGGCATAAGTTTGCAAGCTAGCCATTTCAGGGCCATCACCTAACAGAGTCAAGTGCGCTTGTGGCAACAAGGTTAACACATCAATTGCTAGTCGCTGATTCTTGTTTGCATTAACAGCACCGACCATTAGTAAGCGAACCGAGGGAGTAATAGAGCATATTGTTGGTAAGTCAGGTAAACTAACACCATTATAAATAGTCACTACTTTACCCGGTGCATAATATTCAGGCAGGGCGTTATCGCAAACACGAACAACCAAATCCACTTTATATAAAAGTAATTTAAGTAAACATTTTCGAACCCAACGACGCCAACAAGCTTGCTGGCCATCATTTATATTACTGTGTTGTACATATACAGTAAGCTCGCCGTTAAAAGGCTTCAGGGCGTACTTGTACAAAGCACTATTGCCATTTAAAACACGTACATCAGCATCTACCTGCGGCTCACTGTAACGCGTTAATTTTTCAGGTCCACCGATAAAATAGACATCGTGTCCCAAACTAGCTAGAGTGGTTAATAGATCATCAGCATATCTCTCTTGGCCACCGAAGACAGTTGCAAGATTAACAACTAACATCATTTCTCTCACTTTCAATACCTTTGGAAATAACAATCATCAAGGCAAAAACAAAAAATAGAATTCGGCTATAGTAGAGAGCTAATGTAAGAGACATGATATTAAATGCAAAAAAAGCAACTACAATTTTGTCAAAAAAATACACATCGACATTTTTAAGATATAAGTACGATAAACGAAGAACAGATATAAATGCACCTCCATACAAGACAAGACCAACTACACCGGTTTCAGCTAAAATCTCTATAAATGTATTGTGCGACATTTGATTATGAAGATTTAAAGGGTGGTTTACCAAAGACTCGAGGCCGTATCCAAACACAGGCCTATCAAGGAAAGCTACAATACCTGCATTAATCGCAAGCATTCTATCCCCAAGGGAATTTCGCTCTGCATTAATCGCAAGCATTCTATCCCCAAGGGAATTTCGCTCTGCATCACTCCCATACGATTCAGGGTTAAAAATCATAGCTACGCTTGAAGGAAGGAACTCTTTTAGAAAAAACGCAACACTTCCAAGTAATAAAATCAATATAAAATGAAAAGCACAAAGCTAAGAGACAAATCAAAGAAAAATAGTTGGGATCACTCATAAAGCCAGACGCTCTATATATCGAATGAATTATTGCAGAGGAAAAAAACCTATCAGTAAAAAAGGGCGCACCAAAAAAGGTTTGAAACACTCCTATAAAAACACTAAGTAAGACCCAAAAAATAAAACAATACAAATAATACTTATAATTTATACTGCTCCTTACAACGATGTAGTATGATGTTAAACCTATCATTAACGAAAAAGACAAACTTATAGTTCGAGAATCAACACCATTAACTGAAAATAAAAGACTAAAGCTTACCAATAGGAAAGAATACATGCATAAAGCTAGCTCTTCGACACGTAGAGCGGTTCTTTTAACCCCTCTTAAAACCAAGAATGTAGCACCGACAAAAAACATCAACTTTGCATAAGTTAATGATGGATAGCTAGGGTGAAGAAATGCATCGTTTACTATAGAACCACAGATAAAAAAAACACCAAGTAAACTATAACAAAGCTTTAAGTTCGAAGACATGAAGCAAAGCCCATAGCCATATCTTTGGCGGTGTAGGAAAATTGAACATTAGGTCTAGTAGCACTTACAAAATTCAATAGCTCCTCTATTATAATTTCTGAATCTTTGCTGTCTAGGACCTTACAGTAATCTCTAAATTTGCTTAGTTCAACAGCTGCAGAAACCGTGTCTGAGGCAAAAAATGGTATCCCCATATGTAAAGCTTCGTTTATAACCATACCCCAAGCATCGTATTCAGACAAAAGGATAAGACTGTCAGCAGCAGTATATAATTTAGTTAACTGCTCTGCTGTCGTAAAGCCCGAAAAATGTATATTGAAAAAACCTAATTCCGAAGCTAGTTGCTTGGCCTCTGATTCTAAAGGGCCACTCCCAGCAACAATCAAGTGTACCTTCTTCTTTTTCGAAACAGATGACACAACTCTGATGGTTTCTAATACATTTTTTATCTTTATCAACCTACCTACAAAAATAAAGCAAAATGTATTTTCATCAATACCCATTTCCTCACGAATACTTAACCTTAATGGTTCATACTCCAGCCTTTTTTTAACAAAAAAAGCATCATCAACAGAGTTATGAACAATAGCTATCTTCTCATCAAAAGGCCCATTAGAGTTAATAAATTGCTTAGCGGACTCACATGAGGCAACAATTTTATTAGAATACTTATACATGTATTTTCTTAACGTAGCTGCAAAACCTTTTGAAACGGGCGAGGCAGTAGTTATCTCACTCCAAACATAGTAATCAATATTCAATATCAAACAGAAAAAACTTGCTAAGTAAGATGTAAAAGAAGCATCCCCGATAATCAACTTATCTGGACGACTAAAAATTAAATACCAAATAACACCAAAGCGAAAATGAATAATTCTTTTTTCATCTGTGCCTCGATTTAAGTTAACTGTAATCCCAAAAAGCTTAAGCAATCTATATGAAGAATCATTTTTAATATCCCACTCACGATCAACTTCTTTTTCAACACAAGTCAAAACATCTAATGACTTCACACCTTCTACCTTTGCTAATTCTATAAAAAAAGGTACTCGATAGGGGGTTGCCATGTTTGTTAGAATAGCTACTCGGCAATTACTTAATTCTAAGTCCATTTGTTTTTACTTTAACCTCAATGTATAGAATAACTTTTTTTACTATATTTTTAATATTTGTGTGTTTATATATTTCACGCCAGTGTGATTCTAACAATAACTTGTAACCTAACTTGGCCTTTGGTGATAAACCTATCGACTCGCCGCCATGTCGATGGTGAATAGTTAATATTTTCTCTACTACATCAATATGATAACCAGCCAAACAAATACGTATCCACATATCCCAGTCTTGGCAGCTAGGTAACGCCACATCAAAGCAGTTTACTTCAATAATCGCCTCCCTTTTTACCATGACAGAAGCAGACATAATAAAGTTAGTGGTTAGTAAGGCTTTTCTTGCATCCCCTTTGACACTAATACAACTTGTGTAAGAGGCTTGCTCACCGACTCCCTGTGCTTCGGTCCAAGTGTATACTAAACCTAACTTTTCATCTGTTGACTGAGTAATAAGTTTCTTCTGTTCGGCTAATTTTTCAGGTAGCCATTCATCATCATCATCAACCAATGCAATCCAAGGCTGAGTAGACTCGTAAATACCTTTATTTCTAGCAGTCGAAGCACCTGAATTTGACTCTAAACTAAAATATTTTAAATTAGCTAAAATAGTCGAAAACTCATTAATTACCTCACTATACTCTAGGGTCATACCCGAGCAGTCGTCAACTATAATCACCTCTTCAGGCTGAACAGATTGCTGAGAAATAGAAGTGAGTAGGCGCTTTAATAAATCAGGCCTTTTATAAGTAGGGATCACCACAGATATCATAGTTTACATCCTTAGAGTGAATCTATACTGAGTATAAAGTAAGACAGCCATCAATGAATATATCAATGCACTGGAAAATGCAGCACCATAGGAACTATAAAAATAGATACCGGTAGGGAAAGCAATGGTGGCAGCAATAGTGGCAGGAATAAACACCCACTTCATGATAATAAAGGGGGACCTTTTTATCATTAAATAAGTGCTTAATGGCCGACTAACGTTTAAGGCTAAAATACCAAATGAAACGGTCAGGCCTAATAAGTAAAACATCTCTGAAAATTCAGGATCTAATCCAAAAAAAGTGCCTATATAACTGCCTAACACTAAAAAGAACAAAAACTGACCAATGGAAAGAGAACCTGATATGGCTAGAATTTTTTTAAACTTCAATTCTGCATCTAGCCCTGCATTTGCTAATACCACAGGAATAAAAGACTGGAAAAACATAGGTACAACAAAGAACAAGTTTGCTACTTTGTTTACGACTGTATAAACAGCGACAGTGTTTAAGTCTGCCCCTAACAGCCCCATATAAAGTAAACTAGCATTGTAAATGTAAAGGGTCATCACACCAGAAAGGTGAGACCACAAAGAAAACCCCATCATAGCCGTATATATTTTACTTAACATACTCTTACTAAACGAAAATACATAGCCTGAAACATGCTTCAGGTTTGCTAACCATATAGTGGTTATTAGCAAACTCCAAGTAAAATATATACTAAAATACACATCTAATGAGGGATAAAAATAAAGACATAATACGCAAGTAAGCAGTAAAATCTTACTAGCATTCTCAAAAATAGCGACCTTTTTTTGTCGCAATTCCATTCTATTAAAAATTCTAGCTATCTCAGCTGCTTGTATTTGCTGTGTGACAGCGGAAAAAACAACAGCATAAAAAAACCAATTTAATTCACCGGAAATAATATAGACAATGAAAGCGAGTAAGTAATGAAGTGATATTTTAAAAACTGAAAAGGAAACAAAGGCACCTAGATAATCAGCTAGCACACCTTGTTGCTGCCACTGCTTTTGGTGTTTCATCAAAGCAGTTTCGGGGGCGAACATAATCAGATTGAAAGCAAATATGGCAGACGTTGCTATACCAAACTTTGCAACATCTTCCACTGGCAATACATTAAGCACTATCCATAAAGTAACAAAATCGAATACCCTTGAACCGATAGATTCAATTGCACTATAGCTTAATGCTTTTTTAAACATGTTGACACACACGATAAGAGTAATTAACTGACAACTTATCTCCTTTACTAAAAGAGACATTCGCAAGCTGTTTAAAATCTAACATGGTTGAACCGGAAGCTGATGATATAATCATTTCTTTATTTGGAGAAACATCACATAACTGCTCAATATTGCTATTCAATGGGCGAGGTAAGATTGCATAGTTAAAAAACTCAAAACACATATTAGATTTAAAAAAAATATCATCTTGAACCTGTAATACTCCAGCATTAACAGTGAACGAACGCTTAAAGTCGACCATAGGTGATCTACCGACAAAACCATCATTTAGCGTTTTATAGTTTAACTGAGTTAAAAAAAAGAAATGCTCGTTATTATTTGAAAAACTACTGAATAGATTTCGCCAATATATATTCACCTTTCTTTTTAAAAAATTATTTAACCATTGCTGAAGGGATAAGGATTGCTTTAATCTCCCCCATGGTAGAGGTAAACTTTTTATACCAGACTGTTCGTTACTTTCCTCACCACCATACCGACTTGTATATTGACACTCAGAATCAAAAATAAATGGGAGTGGCTGTTCATCAGCTATATGACCAAAGCCACCTGTCGGGGTGGCCCAAAAGTAATAAGCTTCATCGATAATATGAGCATGTATACAATTTATTTTTTTCATAGCTTACTAGCCCTAAGTAAACAGTATGCTAAAAAAGGCTGGTAATCATATAAGGTATTATAGCCAAGCCAACCCGCAGGTTTATCCCTAGCATAATTTGCCATAGGTTTTTCAGGGCTATTTAAGTTCAGCACTAGCGGATAAGAGCCATCAGATCGCTGGAATTTTGCTAAATAATTCCAAATTGTCTCTAAGTGCGATGTTCTAGCCAGGCCACAATATTTTTCCGCATACTCCAGTGCATAAATCAAAGATGCGTAACCAAATATTTGTTCTTGTCCCCGACCTATATAAAGCGACATACCACTTTTTAACATCATTTTTTTACTAAATTGGCACCCTCTAATAAGCCAATCTCTCACTAAGGTTTGATAACCCATGGCATCCAACTCAGCAAGAATAAACAAGCAAAATGCATGATACTGTAAAGACTTTGTATTTAGTTCATCAAATATCTGCCCTTCATCAGAGGTAAATATTTTTCTAATACATCGCAGAATAAATTTTGCCCGAAACTGCTTTTTCTCAGCGTTCAATCTATTTAGTTGACGTAACAATGTCCAGTTTACCATTCTCGTTCCTTTTTCATTAAGGTTCGATAACTTTGCTAAGTCGGTTGAGCCTGAAAGCTTTTCGGCCCTAAACAAAGCATAAGTAGTAAACTCCCAAGAAAAAGATTTAATATCTTTTTCCTGTTCGCAATAATGCTTTAGTGCAATTTTTGCAAAGTCATTGGACGAAAGGTCGCTGTTGTTTTCTAACGCTGCTAATAAAGAAAATGCATAGCCCCATGTGGGCTCTTCAGGATAGCCTTTGTTTGCATCAAGTTGGGATTCTAAACTCTTTAAAATCCCAATCCCATGTTTTTTGTACTCTTTGGCTCTTGTCATTTGATAACTACTTTTGTAATCAAAGAGACAGCTCCACCCTTAGGAAGCAGAACTTCACCAACACTCATTACTGGAAAATTAGGAAAGTGAGCCTCTCTAATTCTATAAAATAGGCTTTTTATAAATTTCGGAATGAATTTTTGCCCTTTTATAACGCCTTCCATTCTTGGATTGCAACACCGCATAATTAAGTTAGCTTTATTTTTGTTGGCGATAAGACGGTGATGAACAATCCAGCGAACAGTGTTCCCTATGCGTTTTTCATCACGTAAATAAATAACAGCATCAAACCCATTAGGAACGGAGGTAGGCTCTGTCGATATAACCACTTTTCGGTTGTTTGTTAGCGGTATTTCAACAACTTCATTTTCTGGAAATTGATAATAAATATTAGATGATTTATGGCTAATTAGCTGCCCCGCAATCATTGCAGGCTCATCACATTCAGTTTCAATAACAAACCGGCTTACCATATCAAATAATAGCGAATCATCTTTTGCCGTAAAGTTTAGCCGCCTTTTTATACCACTTTGAATATCAATATAGGAATCAAAAAGTTCGATTGAAGTTTTAACAAGCGTTCCATTCCACTTTTTTTCCGTTACTGGTAAATTTGCAATATCGACATTATGATTATTGCGAGATGCGGAATAAAAACTTTCTGAATTTCCATACTCTACATCGATACTTACTATTTCTTGAACTGAAGAAATCAAACTACGACTCCTTCGTCGCTTTAAAATAATGTTTCAAAAATATAAATAAAACCGAAAAAATCACACCTAGTATCAGGCCTAAAATAGAAATAATAGCTCTATTAGGTTTGCTTTTTTCTTCTGGAACAACTGCTTTATCAACTATTTTAAATACAAATTCTTGCTGAAAACTTGCCAACTACAAAACACTTGAACAATATATGTGTACTTCGATTACACATTTATCTGCACCTTTAGTTGCTGCTTATTTTCTGTTCAAAGTGGAATCCCGCCCTGGGCTCAGGGTCTTTCCCTTCTGGTACTTCCCTTAACCAAGCGTTTGTTTTTTTCATCATATATGGAACTGTCTAATAATAAAGCTTCATTACTCGGCTCCCACTGTAAACCAGCGAACAAGGGCACCTTAATTTTATACTTATCTCTAGCGAATCCCCACAAAATATCTTTCGCTATCAAATACATAGAAACGAATCTCGTTGTGTGATCTAATTAATTTCGCCAAAAACAAACCAGATTACAACGCGATGCGTGAACTTAATATCATACACCAACAGCTACAAAATCAATGCCCTTTCATTCACAAAAAACGACTTCAATCCC
>NZ_JAUOPX010000365.1:0-228 GCF_030547455.1 Motilimonas sp. 1_MG-2023
ACTAATATAGATTGGTCTTTTTCCTTGGGGAAAAAGCCACGTGTGGCTAATTTGCTGATTAAGCCAATCGTGGATGCGTTTCTTGACATGCTAACTCTAGATTAGAATGTTGGACAGTAATCAGTGTAGTCTGTAGAACCTGTTGAACAGTCGGCAGCGCTTAGCATTGAACCGTTCGGTTGTACTTGTACTGTTAGTACGTAGATAGCACCAGTATCTAAACTACCA
>NZ_JAUOPX010000366.1:0-228 GCF_030547455.1 Motilimonas sp. 1_MG-2023
GTGTGGTACTGGTCATGGTGATGTATGGTGCATTAGCTGAATCGCCATTAGTGTGGTCTATGGCTGATGTTTCGATGGTATTAATTGCACTCATTAACCTTGTGGCCATTTTAATGCTGTCAAATGTGTTGGTTAAGCTAGCGAAGGACTACAACGAGCAGCGGGCGCAAAACAATCAGCCTACTTTTGATGCCATTCAATAACATGAGCTTGAAAAAAATATTGAGC
>NZ_JAUOPX010000367.1:0-228 GCF_030547455.1 Motilimonas sp. 1_MG-2023
GCTTTCATAATCATATGCTCACCTTCAATTTTTGCGACTCACGTACTACTGAAATAGCCTCTTTTGCGACCTCTTGAGCAGGCGAGTCGTGGGCGAGAATAAAGTCAGTCTTCGCATCGACACTGGGGTGTTTTAAAATCAAGGTAGCAGGTAGCGGTATATCTACACTTGCTTGTATGCGGTTTTTCAAATCCATGCCCATTAATGAGTTCAAGCCATATTCAAACT
>NZ_JAUOPX010000368.1:0-228 GCF_030547455.1 Motilimonas sp. 1_MG-2023
GCCCACTTCGGCGGTTGATCCCGAAAATCGCCGCGAATTTTGGGACCGAGTATTTGATTTATGCGATCAAGGCACCACCATTTTAGTCTCAACCCATTATATGTATGAAGCCGAACGTTGCCATGGTTTGGCAATTTAAGAGCGCGGTATTAAACGTGCCGACGGCACGCCGCAACAAATGATGGATGCAAATAATGCACAAGTGGTTGAAGTAGCGGGAGAAGATCT
>NZ_JAUOPX010000369.1:0-228 GCF_030547455.1 Motilimonas sp. 1_MG-2023
CCACAATGGTTGGTTGGTAATGCTGGCGTATCTTTTTAATTACTTTATATATTTTAACTCGTTTGGCCGGTTTGTCGGTCCATTTACCAAATCTTGCTGGGGTGGTTTGCTTAGGGGTAAGCATTAGTAGAGTATAATTTTTATTTAACTTTTTTTGTGCTAAATGTGTCGTTCCATTGCTGTCTACCCACATATATACATCCGCACTTGCTGTCGGCACATAGATGC
>NZ_JAUOPX010000370.1:0-228 GCF_030547455.1 Motilimonas sp. 1_MG-2023
GTTAAGTATGGCATACTGGCTAATCGGTCCTGCAAGGCACGCTATAATAAAAAATGCCTATTTTTCATGTCTTTAACTGGGTAGTTTGCCCAAATCACGGTTTTTCTGCCTAATTGATCAGAAACTCGTATTAGATCCTCTGGCGGATACGATACCGACCACACGCTTGGGCCAGTCCAAAAAAACTCAAATTTATCAACTTGTTGCTGGCCAATATCTTCTAAATAG
>NZ_JAUOPX010000371.1:0-228 GCF_030547455.1 Motilimonas sp. 1_MG-2023
GGTTATGTTCTAGGTTCCGGTGAAGGTTGTGGTTTATCTTTCATATTTACTGACCGCTCTCGTGACGTGTTGCAAAGTTTCTTTAAACTTAATGTTTGCTTTGCAATCGGTGTTTGTAACGGTTTTCAAAAGATATCAAACCAAAAAGATTTGATCACTGTTACAGAGTTATTGACACTTTTTGTGCTTAATAAATAAGAGCGATTACAAGCTAGCAGTAGTTTTGTT
>NZ_JAUOPX010000372.1:0-228 GCF_030547455.1 Motilimonas sp. 1_MG-2023
ATGCGACTTATTTTTTCTAGTCTTTCAGCTATTTTTCTTATGCGATATATTTGATTTTTTTTATGTTTGTTTAGTCTGCTTAACTCTTTATGAATTAATCTTTATATAAATTTTGTTTTTAAAGAATTTTAAAGCGTTGTTGGTGGTTGGTATTCATTGGTTTTACTGAATTAAGCCCGATAATATTTATAGGGTTTTCTTGTGTATGAATTTTTCGCATTACTATTC
>NZ_JAUOPX010000373.1:0-228 GCF_030547455.1 Motilimonas sp. 1_MG-2023
ATCAGCTTTTGGCATGGAACATAAAATGTCAACTGGGAGGGCTTGCGCTGGAACTTAAAAAATTTGTTGGTAATTCTATCGCTGATTAGTCAATTCGTGCAAATTCAAAAAATAAAATTCTTTTTTTTTTTAAATAAATTTGTTTAGATGTTTTAGTTTTTTTTTGTGTTGCGTTTGATTATCAGGATTTTCATGGGTTTGATAATTTAGAATAATAATGTGATCCTC